>JBGPNP010000376.1:0-2936 GCA_041487575.1 Gaiellaceae bacterium
CGCACTGGGCATTCCCGCGGCGCTGCGACGGCCCGGTGTCGTTCGGTCGCGCTGCGAGCAGTCGGGCGAGCCCCTTGAGCTGGCCGTGGGCGCCGATGGGCCCGGAGCCTCGAGCTGGTGGTTCCACTGCCTCGTACCGGCGGCGAACTGGTGGGACGATATCGTCTTCACCTGAGCGAACATGAACTTCTTCCGGTCGGAAGAGCACGTGGAGCGCTGGCTCGTGCTGCACGGGCACACGCCCGGCGCGACGATCACGTCGCGGCAGCTGTGCGACCTCGCGCACGCCTGGTGGGGCAACCGGCTCGACCCCGAGTGGGTGCCACGTTCGCGCGAGGAGGGCCAGGCGATCCTCGACGGGCTGGGTCTCACCGACTCGTACTGGCAGCTCGGCTGACGGCGTAGACTTCGGGGCGATCGTGCCCACCCTGGAGCCCGCTCTCACCCTGACCTCCGGCGTGGGTGTCGCCGGGAACGGGGTCGGCCCGAGGCTCGCCGATTCCATGCTCCTCACGCGGCTCGGCCTGCCGAGACTCTGGCGCTCGGATGTCGAAGGCGCCTGGTCGTTCATGCGCTACTGGCTCGCGCCCGCGACGATGGCGCTCGCCCCGTCGCATGCCTACGGCGGCGACCGGATGCCCCTGACCGGCGGAGCGGTGCTCGCCGCGAACCACCTCTCGGCGGTCGATCCGCCACTCCTCGGGATCTTCTCGCGGCGGGCCGTCTGGTACATGACGAAGGCCGAGCTCCTCGCCGTGCCGGTCATCGGCGAGCTCTTCACCTTCGCCGGAGGCTTCCCGATCCGCCGCGGTGAGGGCGACCGCGACGGGATCCGTGTCGCCCGCGAGCTCATCCGCGACGGCCGCGTGGTCGGCATCTTCGCCGAGGGGACCCGGCAGCGACTCGGCTATCCGGGGCCGATCCACCCCGGCGCCGTCATGATCGCGATGCAGGAGTCGGCGCCGGTGATCCCGGTGGGGCTGGACTCGTTTCGCTGGTCGCTCGGTAACCGCCGCCCCTGCTGTCTCGTCTTCGGCGAGCCGATGCGCTTCGACGACTACCCTCGCAACGGGCGCGGGTACAGGCAGGCGTCGCAGGTGCTCCAGGCCGAGATCGTGCGGCTGTGGCGGCAGGCGGCCGAGGCGGTCGCGGCCGGCTTCCCGGCGACGCTCCCGGACGGCACCTCTCGCTGGGAATGGGTCCGGCCCGGCAAGGACGTTAGAGCGGCGGCCGCTCCCCGCCTCAGCGCGTGACGGGAGAGACGCTCGGAAGCCCCGGCAGGCCGTCGATCGACTCGGCGTTCTCCTCCTCGCGATAGGCCTGGAGGCCGTCCGCGCCCTTGTTCTCCGCCCAGCGGGCGAGCGTGTCCCGATCCTCCTCGTACGCCATGCGCGGCACGCCGAAGCCGCAGGAGTCGTAGATCCGGTCGAGGTCGACGCGGACGACGCTCCGAACGCCGATGTGATCGCCGAAAAGCGTGCGCAGGTCGGCGAAGCGCGGGTCATCCTCCTCGATCACCTCACCGAGGCCGTAGAGGCGGAGGATCTTCGGCGCGCCCTCGAAGGCGCAGAACATGATCACGATGCGGCCGTTCTCGCGCAGGTGTGAGACTGTCTCGATGCCGCTCCCGGTCAGGTCGAGGTAGGCGACCTCGTGCGGGCCGAGGATCGCGAGGGCCTCGAGCCCCTTCGGCGAGACGTTGACGTGCCCGTCGGCGGCGAGCGGCGCCGTGCCGACGAAGAAGACGTGCTGGCGGCGGATGAACTCGGCGAGCCGCTCGTCGATCGCGTCGAAGACCTTGCCCATGAGAGGGGAGCTTAGTAGGGTCGCGGGGTGAGTGATGCGGGGTCGGTCGGGCTTCGGCGTGTTCTCGCCGGGGGCGAGGAGGTGCTCGTCTACGCAGCGCCGAGCGGGCTCCACCCCTTGGACGCTGGCCTCGCCGAACTCCTCGGCGCGGGGCTCCTCGCCGTCCACGAGGGCGTCGCGCGCGCTCTCGCGACGCCGCCGCTCGCGGGCCCGGTCGAGATGCTCGCGCCGGTCGACCGTCAGGAGGTATGGGCCGCCGGCGTCACGTACGAGCGCTCGGTCCGGGCGCGCATGGAGGAGACCGTCGTCGCCGACGTCTACGACCTCGTCTACCGGGCCGAGCGGCCGGAGCTCTTCCTGAAGGCGCCGGCCTATCGGGTGCGCCGCCCGGGCGCGCCGCTGCGGGTTCGGGCCGACTCGGCCTGGGACGTGCCGGAGCCGGAGCTCGCGCTTGTCCTGACGGCGCAGGGCGAGATCGCCGGCTACCTCGTCGCTGACGACCTCTCCTCGCGCTCGATCGAGGGCGCGAACCCGCTCTACCTGCCCCAGGCGAAGATCTTCGACGACTGCGTCTCGCTCTCGGACACGGTCGTTCTCGCCGACGGGCTCGAGGGGGACAGCCGCAATCTCGGCATAGTTATGATCATAAATCGGGATGGGCGCATGGCTTTCGAAGGATCGAGTTCGACCGCCCAGATCGTGCGGTCGTACGAGGATCTCGCCGGCTACCTCTTCCGCGAGCTCTCGCACCCCTGGGGCGCCGTGCTCATGACGGGAACAGGGCTCGTCCCGCGCGACGACTTCACGCTCGAGGACGGCGACGTCGTCGAGATCGCGATCGAGGGCGTCGGCCGGCTGCGCCATTCGGTCTATCGTTCGCAGCCGTGAGCACCGTCAGCGTCAAGCACCTGATCGGGGGCGAGTGGACGGGCGAGCCGGTGCGCGAGCGGCGCAACCCGGCTCGTCCCGAGGAGGTCGTCGCCGAGGTCCCGGTCGGCGGGGCCGCCGAGGTCGAGGGCGCGATCTCCGCGGCCCAGGCCGCGTTCTCCGAGTGGCGCCGGACGCCCGCGCCGGCGCGCGGAGCGATCCTTGCGCGGGCCGCCGAGCTCCTTGCGGCGCGGAAGGCGGAC
>JBGPNP010000377.1:0-2928 GCA_041487575.1 Gaiellaceae bacterium
GCCCTCGGGGTGAGACCAGCGAGCCTGCGGCAGCCGGCGCTCGAGCGCGTCCATCATCGCGTCCCGGCGCGCTTTGAGCAGCCCGTTGACACGGACGAGGTTGGGCTCGAAGTTGCCGCGCGAGACGAACTCGAAGACGGTCGCCTGGCCGAGCAGCGCTGGGGTGATATAGGTCGAGTTCGCGTCCTCCTCGAGCTCCTTCGCGAGCGTGGCCGGAAGGACGTACCAACCGACGCGCACGCCCGGGCCGATCGTCTTCGAGAACGACGAGGTGTACGAGATGCTCCCTCCGGAGAGATCGAAGATCGACGGCGGCGTCTCTCCTTCGAAGCGGATCCGGCCGTACGGGTCGTCTTCGAGCACAAACAGCTGGTGGTCGGCAGCGATCTCCGCGACGCGGCGGCGGCGATCGTTCGAGAGCGTCAGGCCGGTCGGGTTCTGGAACGTCGGGATCGTGTAGAGGAACGCCGGGGGCGGCCCCGCCTTCAACGCGGCCTCGAGCGCGTCCGGGTCGAGCCCTTCGTCGTCCATCGCGAGCGGCACGATCTCGGCGCCGAGGCCGCGCAGGATCTTGAGCGGGCGGTCGTAGGTCGGGCTCTCGACCAGCACGCGCTTGCCGGGCGCGAGCCGCTGCGCTACTAGAACGAAGCCTTGAAGTGCGCCATTTGTGAGCAGGACTCGCGCCGGCTCGACGCCGTGGCGCTCCGCGATCGAGTCGCGCAGCGGCGCGTAGCCGCCGCCGGGCCCGTACGAGAGGATCGTCCTGCCGTCGCGCTCGATCGCGGCGCGCGCGCAGTCGGCCATCTCCTCGACCGGCAGGCACTCGGGGGCGGGAACCCCGCGGGCGAAAGCGATCGTGTCCATGTGTCTGAGTGTAAGGACGCGCCTGAGGGCGGCCGCAGGACTACCGTCGCGCCGCAACGAGCTGCGCGACCTCGGTCGGCGTCGTTCCGACCGCGATCCCGGCCTCCTCGAGCGCCTGCTTCTTCGCCTGCGCTGTCCCCGACGAGCCCGAGACGATCGCGCCGGCGTGGCCCATCGTCTTGCCGGGTGGAGCAGAAAAGCCGGCAATGTAGGCGAAGACGGGCTTCGACATCCGTTCGGCGACGTACCGGGCCGCCTTCTCCTCCTCGTCGCCCCCGATCTCGCCGACGAGCACGACGAGCTCGGTCTCCGAGTCAGCCTCATAGAGCTCGAGCACGTCGGTGAACGACGAGCCGACGACCGGGTCGCCGCCGATCCCGACGATGGTCGAGTTGCCTAGCCCGAGCTGGGTCAGCTCGTGGCCGATCTGGTAGGTCAGCGTGCCGGAGCGGGAGACGAGCCCGACCGCGCCCTCGCGGAAGATCTCGGCGGGGATGATCCCGACGTTCGACTTCCCCGGCGAGAGGGCGCCCGGGCAGTTCGGGCCGATCATCGTGATCCCCTTGGGGCGGATGTAGGTGTAGACGCGGAGCATCTCGTGGGCGGGCAGGCCCTCGGCGATGCAGACCACCGTCGTGATCCCCGCGTCGACGCCCTCGTAGATCGCGTCGGCGGCGAAGCGTGCGGGGACAAAGATCATCGAGGTGTTCGCGCCCGTCTCGGAGACCGCCTTGGCGACCGTGTTGAAAACCGGGATCCCATCGACGTCCTGCCCGCCCTTGCCCGGCGTGACCCCGGCGACGACCTGCGTGCCGTAGTCGCGGTTGCGGACGCCGTGGAAGCGGCCCTCCGAGCCGGTGAGGCCCTGGACGACGAGGCGCGTCTCGCTGTCGACGATGATCGCCACTAGCGCGGTACCCCCTTCAGCGCGATCCGGTCGAGCCTCATCAGGCCGCCCTCGACGCGGCCGCCGAGCAGCGCCGTGGCGCGCTTGGCGTCCTCGCCAACGCAGCCGGTCCGGTCGAGCCAAGCTTGCAGCTCGAATGACTTGTCGAAGAACTCGACGTCCTCGACCTCGAGCCCCGCGTCAGCGAAGAGCGCGCGCCACTCGGCCTCGTCGTAGTTGCGCACGTGACTCGGGTCACGGAGCTTCTCCGCCTGCTCGATGGCGTCGCCCATGAACGTGGTGTCGACCACTATCACGCGCTTGCCCGCGACCCGCGCCATCTCCTTCACCGCGAGGCCGACGTCCTCGAAGTGGTGCGCAGCGACGCGGCAGGCGACGACGTCGAAGCTCCCGTCGTCGAACGGGAGGTACTCGGCGCGACAGATGACATCCGGCTGCATCCCGGGCGCGGGATCGCACGAGACCACGGTGCAGCCGGCCTCGCGCAACCGCCTCGCGACGTGACCGCCGCCGGTCGCGACGTCGAGCGCCGTCACGCCCGGCCCCGGCTCGGCCCACTCCACGAGCCGATCGAGGTCGGGCCCCTCGCGGTGCGCGTCGCTAGTGCGGTACTGCTCTGCACGCTCATCCCAGTGGCTCATGCGCGTCCCTCGCCGGTGGCGGCTCCCACCGGGCGGAGCCCGGCTCCGCCGCCGCCTGGGAACGCGCAGGCATAGGGAGTTGACACAGGGCGGCTCATTGCTTCGCCAGCTCCACCGCGCGACGGGCGCCGTCGAGCATCGTCGCCTCGGGATGGACGTTCGGCCGAGCCGCCTCGGCGAGCAGGCGCCGGCCCTCCTCGGCGTTCGTGCCGTCGAGCCGGACGACGAGCGGGTAGGAACTCATGTCCGTCTCGTCGAGCGCCTGGAGGATCCCGCGCGCGACCTCGTCGCAGCGTGTGATCCCGCCGAAGATGTTGAAGAAGATCGAGCGCACCTGCTCGTCGCGCGTGATCACCTCGAGCGCGTCGACGACCCCCTGGGCGCTGCCGCCTCCGCCGAGGTCGCAGAAGTTCGCCGGCCGGCCGCCGACATGGGCGACGACGTCGACTGTCGACATCGAGAGCCCGGCGCCGTTGCCGAGGATGCCGACGTCGCCGTCGAGCTTCACGTAGGTGA
>JBGPNP010000378.1:0-2919 GCA_041487575.1 Gaiellaceae bacterium
CGTCTGCTCCGAGCGCGAGACGACGTCGCGCGAGGCGAGCTCGAGCGCGTTCGGCGCGTACTTCTGCATGAACCGCTCGCCCTCCGAGTTGACGAGGAACGCGCCTTCGCCGCGGCAGCCCTCGGTGAGGAGGATGCCCGACGGGAAGAGCGTCGTCGGGTGGAACTGCATGAACTCCATGTCCTTGAGCGGCAAACCAGCGCGTAACGCCATGGCCATGCCGTCGCCGGTGCACGCGTAGGCGTTCGTCGTCGCGCGGTAGAGCCGGCCGACGCCGCCGGTGGCGAGCACGACCGTCTTGCCGGTAATGAGGCGGAGCCCGCCGTTCAGGAGGTCCCAGCAGACGACGCCCTGGCAGCGGCCGTCGTCGACGACGAGCCTCCAGGCGAAGAACTCCTCGTAGCAGGGGATGTCGCGCTTCATCACCTGCTCGTAGAGGACGTGGATGAGGACGTGGCCGGTGATGTCCGCGGCGAACACGGTGCGCGGCGACCCGGCGGCGCCGAACGGGCGCTGGGCGAGCCTCCCGTCCTCGCTCCGGGTGAACACGCAGCCCCAGTGCTCGAGCTGGTAGATGTCGCCCGGCGCCTCGGCGGTGAACATCTCGATCGCGTCCTGGTCCCCGAGGTAGTCGGAGCCCTTGACCGTGTCGAAGGCGTGCTTCTCCGGGCTGTCCTCGGAGGCGTTCCCGAGCGCGGCGTTGATCCCGCCCTCGGCCGCGCCGGAGTGGCTCCGCACGGGGTGGATCTTCGAGATGAGCGCGACGTCGGCGCCCGCGTCGAACGCCTCGATGGCCGCTCGCATCCCCGCGCAGCCCGCCCCGACTACGAGGACGTCGTGCATCGCCTCCACGGCGTAGGAAGCTACACGAAACGGTCGCGCGCACGCCCGCGGATCCGCACCGGCGGGCGCTCAGACGCGGACGACCACGGTGCCGACCGCGCGGTCGTGCCACGCCTGCTTGCGGTCGTTCCAGAGGGGCGAGAAACCGTCGAGGATCCCCGGGAGGACGAAGACCCACAGGAAGAACGTTGCGAACCAGCGGCCGAACGCGCGCGTGTAGCCGATCCTCCCGTACGTCTCTTCGCGACGGACGACGATGCCCACGGCCGCCTTGCCCACGGTCTTCCCTTTCTGCCCTCCGTGGCACAACGTGACATAGGCCGGGAATGCGCCGACCCATAGGACCAGCTCCAGCCAGCCGGCCGCCTCGACCGCGGTCGTCACGGCGATGACGATGCTGGCGACGACGAGCAGGAACCCCACGAGGAGGGCGTCGATGAGCCACGCCGCAAAGCGTCTCCCCCAGCCCGCGTACTCGAAGACGACCGGCTTTGAGGCCGGAGCAGGCTGCCGCGGCCCGGCGGCCGGAACAGCTTGCGGCGGTTCGGGCAGCGGTGCGGGTCTCGGCGCCGCCGGCATGGCGACGGGCGGTGGACCGGGGCGCTCGGCCTCCCCGCCCAGGACGAGGATGTTCTGCTCCAGGGCCGCGATGAGGGTGTCCAGGCCGGGCTCGGGGCTTCGAGTCTGGAGGGCTTCCGCCTGAGAGAGCACGACACGCAGGCCGTCGACGTCGCGCGCTCGGAAGCACTTCGACCGCGAGCGCTTGAGCGCGGTCAAGGCCTCGGAGCTCATTCGCCTCCGTGCCTCGGCGGTCGCTTCGGCTCCTCCCGCTGCTCGTCGAGCTGGCCGGTCAGACGCTGGTAGAAGTAGCCGGCGGCAAAAAGGGTGGCGCCGACGGCGAGGAACGAGAACGCCCGCGCGACGCTGTCGAGGTTCCGGAGGTCGTAGAGGAAGACCTTCGCGACGATGAGGCCGAAGACGACGAAGCCGCCGACGCGGACGTCGTGCCGCCGCCACCGCAGGCCGGCGTAGAGGAGCGCGAGGCCGACGAGGCCCCAGCAAGCGCTGACGGCGACGTGGCCGCGCTGGAACGCCGTGTGGATGTCGGTGCCGCCGGGCCATTCGAGCAGGCCGAGGAGGGCGAGCGACACGCCGTAGAGCGCGAGCGTCCCGGCCGCCCACACGGTGCCGACGGCCCAGCGCGGATCCTGATCGACGAGCGAGCGCACGAGAGTCGCCGCGCTCGTCCCGGCTCCTGCGCTGCGGGCGCGGGAGAACCCCCACGACCAGGCGAAGACGGCAGCCGCGAGCGCGCAGAAGACGACGCTCGGAACGCCCGAGGCCGGGTGGCCCGAAGCGACGAACAGGTTCCTGGGCGGCGCCTCGACGACGAGGGCATACCCGAGGGCGCAGCCGAGATACACCGCCGACGCGAGCTGGAGGCGTCTCTCGGAGAGGCGCACGGACAGGTAGGCGAGCGCCGCGGCTGCGGCTGCCCAGAGGAGCGTCAGGCGCGTGCCGGCGACGAGCTCCGCGACCGCGACGCCGGCGAGGACGAGCCCGCTCGCCCACAGGAGCGTCGAGAAGTCCCGCTGGCGGCGGAAGAAGAAGGCGGCGAGCGCGCCGTGGACTGCAGCGAGCCCCAGCAGGGCGGCGCCCTGGAGGTCGATCCCGTGCCAGGTCCCGTCCACCAAGTGGACGAGGGCTGGGACCGCGAGGGCGAGCGAGACAGGCAAGAACGCACAGGCGGCTGCATCGAGCCGGCCGCGGTCGGGGCTCAGTCGCTGCGAGACGGCCGACGCCGCAAGCACGGTCACCCAGAGAGACAGGCAGGAGAGCCAGCGCAGGGGCTCGGAGAGCTCGCCCAGGTCGTACGCAGCCAGCTCGGCGACGGCCAGGCCGAAGAGAACGAGGCTCGCGCCCTGCAGCGCAGGCGTGCGGCGCCGGAGGGCGACGGTGAGCCCGGCGAGTGCGAGCGCGCCCCAGAAAGCGGTGAGGGCGACATGACCGCGCTCGAAGTCGAGCCGGACGCTGCCCTGCGCAACCCACTCCACGAGCTCGAGCAAGGACAGGGAG
>JBGPNP010000379.1:0-2909 GCA_041487575.1 Gaiellaceae bacterium
CGGGAACGGCATGGCGATCGCCTCGATGAAGTCGAACTCGTCGCGGGCGAGCGCCGTGTCGAGCGTCTCGCGCGCAAGCTCACGCGCGTAGCCCTCGTACCGCGCGACCGCGCGCGGCGTGAAGAGCGGGCTGACGATCCGACGGAGACGCGTGTGCCTGGGCGGATCGGTCTCGAGCATCGACTGCCGCACCTCGAGCTCGTCGTCCGCGAGCTCCTCGAGCCCGACGTGGCCGAGCTCGGAGGAGTACGTCCGCCAATCGGCGCTGACGGTGGCGACGTCGTCGAACTTCGTGACCGCCCAGAAGCCCGACCTCGGCGGGGGCTCCGGGTGCCAGAAAACGGGCTCCTCGCGGCGCTTGCGCGCGAAGAACTCGTGCGGGATCTCCTCGGCGAAGGTGTCCGGGTTCGCCAGGTCGACGTCGAGCGCGCCGGCCTCAGAGCGCGTCGAGGTACTCACGAAGCTCCCAGTCGGTCACGGCGAGCGAGAATCGCCGCACCTCGTTTCGCTTGATCGCCCCGAAGCACTGGACGAACTGCTCGCTCAGCCGCTCGCGCATGAACGGATCGGCCTCGAGCGCGTCGAGGGCCTCCCCGAGCGAGAACGGCATCGTCGGCCAGTCGCCGCCGGAATAGATGCCCCACGCGGGCGGCCCCGGGTCGACCTTCCGGTCGATGCCGTCGAGCCCGGAGAAGATCGCCGCGGCCGAGGACAGGTACGGGCTGGCAGTCCCGTCTGCGCCGCGGCACTCGACCCGGGCGCCCTTGCCGCGCTCGACGGGGATGCGGGCGTAGACCGAGCGGTTGTCCGGGCACCAGTTGATCCAGTAGGGCGCGAGCTCCTGGGCGATGAAGCGCTTGTAGGCGTTCACGGTCGGCGCCATCACGGCAGTCGAGCCGCGCGCATGCTCGAGCAGGCCGCCTGTGAACCACCGGGCGAGATCGGACAGGCCCTCTTCTCCGGCGGGATCGTCGAAGAGGTTCCCGCCCGCCTCGTCCCAGAGCGACATGTGGAGGTGATAACCGGAGGTGCCTCCTCCCTCGACCGGCCTCCCCATGAACGTGGCGACGAGCCCGTGCATCGCCGCGATCTCCTTGATCACGAGCTTGAGCAGGTGCGCCTCGTCGGCGGCGGCGAGGGCGTCGTTGTAGCGGCAGTTGATCTCCCACTGGGAGGGGTCGTACTCCTGGTTCGCGCAGATGAACGGGAGGCCGAGCCCGCGGACGGCATCCTCCATCGCCCGGAGCACGCCGCCGGGGTCGACGCGCGGGTCGAGCCGGTAGACGAGGCCGGGGTTCGGGGCATACCGCTCGAGCGCGCCGCTTTCGGTGCGTCTGAAGAGGAAGAACTCGAGCTCGTGGCCGATCGCGATGCGGTAACCGTGCCGCTCGGCCTCCGCGATCGCCCGCTTCAGGATCCCGCGCGGGTCGGAGGGGAGCGGCGCCCCGTCGAGGAAGCAGTCGGCCATGCAGATCGCCGTCTCCCGCTCCCAGGGGACGACCCGCAGGGTCGCGAGGTCGGGGACGACGGCCATGTCCCGAAACTGCACCTCGTCGCGGAGCCCGGTGCCGTCGGGCATCACACCCGCGTGGTCGATCGCGAACACCGAGACGCAGAAGGTCAGACCCTCCTCGACGGCCTCGTCGATCAGCTCGAGCGGGATCACTTTCGCGCGCGTCGTCCCGAGGTGATCGGAGTAGTGCACGCGGACGCGCGTGACGCCCGCGGCGCGGAGCTCGTCGATGCTCATCAAAACGCGCTACGTGTCGTGGTGGATGTGCGGGCCTCCGGGATCGACCTCGGGGCCGAGCACCTCGGAGATCTGCTCCGTCTCCTGGTACACCTCGCCGAGCGGCACCGGGCGGAAGATCGTCGCGAGGCTCCTGTAGGCGTAGAGGTTGTAGACGAGCGACGCAGCGACGGCAACCACGAGGAAGATGCCGAAGTCCCTGTAGATGTGATCGCGAGCGGTCGGATCTGGGTAGATCTTGAAAGCCGCAAGCGCCAGCAGGCCGCTCGCGACGATCTGCGGTACCGGGAAGAGCGGAGAGCGGTAGGGCCTCGTCGCCTTCGGCTCGCGCACGCGGAGGCTGGCAACCGAGAGGTTGATGAGGAAGTAAGCCAGGGCCCAGCCGAGGACGCCGGCGAGGATTAGCTCGATGAACGTGCCGCTCGACGTCGCGTTGAAGACGTTCATGAAGATGGCGATCAGAGCGAGGACGACGACGCCGACTGCGGGAGCCCGCGTCGCCGGCACGAGGTAGCCGAAGAACGAGGGCAGCTGCCGAGTCAGCGCCATCCCATAGAGGATGCGGGGAACGCCGGCGAGTACGGCGTTGAGTGTCCCGAGGGAGGCTCCGATCATGATGAAGCCCATCCACCACTTCCCGGCGTTGCCGAAGATGGCGATGCCGACGTTCATGCTCGTGATCTGGGTCGGGTCGCCGAGCTGGTCGGGGGCGACGTAGCGCACGGCGGCAAGGCCGTAGAGGACAAGGGGAACGGCGACGAGCGTCAGGCCGATGAAGATGCCCCAGGGGATGTCGCGGTTCGGCCGCTTGAGCTCCTCGGCGAGCGGGCAGGTGTACTCGACGCCGACGAAGGTGAAGATGGCCAGCCCGAGGAGCGCCGAGAGCAGGCTCCATGTGAAGGGGACATGGGGGAAGGCGCTGCTGATCGGATCGGTCGAGCCGGCTCCGGCCAGGCCGATGATCCCGAGGACTAGGAGGGAGGCGGCCACGGCGAAGGTGAGGAAGACCTCGAGCACAGCGAACGGCCGGATCCCCGCGAGGTTGAGGAGCGCGAGGAAGCCGACGCAGATCACGACCCACCACTTGATCGTCAGCCCGCCGCCGAGGAAGCCGTTGATGACGATGCCGAGGAAGAGCCCCTCGGCAGAGCCGGGAAAG
>JBGPNP010000380.1:0-2908 GCA_041487575.1 Gaiellaceae bacterium
CTTCCGCGTCGCCGCGCGCAAGCGTCTGCGCTAGCCGGCGACCCAGTCCTCCGCCGCCGCCGGCTAGCCAAGAGAAGGGCGGCTCTCCGATTCAAGGAAAGGCGCATCGTTGAGCGCATCGCAACGCCTCCTCCACGACCCGACAACCGAGCGCGACGCCTGCGGGATCGGCTTTGTCGCGGACTCCGCGGGGCGCGGGAGCCGCGAGATCCTCGAGGCCGTCCTCGCCGGCCTGTGCCGCGTGCGCCATCGCGGCGCCTTCGCCGCCGACCGCAAGACCGGCGACGGCGCCGGGGTCATCCTGCCGCTCTCGCCGTTCCTCGTCCCCGAGGGGGCCGGGCTCGCGATGGTGTTCGGCCACGGGCCAGGCGTGCGCGAGGCCGTCGAGGAGGCCTGCCTGGCCGAGGGGATCGAGGTCGCCGAGTGGCGCGTCGTCCCCGTGGACTCGGACGCGCTCGGGCCGGAGGCGCTCTCGCTTATGCCGGAGATCGAGCAGGCGATCCTTCTTCGCCCGCCCGGGCTCGAGGACGAGGAGGCGGAGACCCGCGCCTACCGCGCCCGTCGCCGCGCCGAGCGTTCCGGGGCGGCGCTCTACATCACGTCACTCTCGTTCCGAACGGTCACCTACAAGGCGCTCTGCGCGTCCGACGAGCTCGCGCACTTCTACCCCGACCTTCGCGACCCGGCGCACGCCGTGCCGTTCGGGATCTTCCACCAGCGCTTCTCGACGAACACGACCCCGTCGTGGGAGCGCGCGCAACCGTTCCGGCTCCTCTGCCACAACGGGGAGATCAACGCGATCCAGGGCAACGTCAACTGGATGCGCGCACGCGAGGGGCGCCTCGGCTCGGGCTTCGACGAGCTCCTTCGGCCCGTCATCGACGAGTCCGGCTCGGACTCGGCCATGCTCGACAACATGCTCGAGCTGCTCGTGCGCGGCGGCCGCGAGGTCCGCCACTCGATCACGATGCTCGTCCCGCCCGCCTGGGAGGGGAACGAGGAGCTCGAGCCCGAGATCAGGGACTTCCACCGCTACCACTCGTGCCTGATCGAGCCCTGGGACGGCCCAGCCGGCCTCGTCTTCACCGACGGCCGCGTCGTGGGTGCCGCCCTCGACCGGAACGGCCTGCGCCCACTCCGCGTCGCCGTCTGCGAGGACGGGCTCGTCGCCGTCTGCTCGGAAGCCGGCGCAGTGCCGCTCGAGGGCCATGGGAAGGTGCGCCGCGACAAGCTCGGTCCCGGCGAGATCATCTCCGTCGACCCGGAGCGCGGCCTCGAGCACGACCTCGAGATCAAGCGCCGGCTGGCCGCGCGGCAGCCGTACGGCCGGTGGCTCGAGGACGGTCTCGCCCCCGGCTGGGCAGGGGAGCCCGTCCCGGCGCCCGCCGAAGACCTCGTCTCGCGCCAGGTCCTCTTCGGCTTCACGCGAGAGGAGCTGATGCAAGTCCTCCGCCCCATCGCCTCGCACGCACACGAGCCCACCTACTCGATGGGCGACGACACTGCCCTTACGCCGCTCGCGAACCGCGCCCGGCCGCTCTACTCGTACCTCAAGCAGCGGTTCGCGCAGGTGACGAACCCGCCGATCGACCACCTCCGCGAGCGCTTCGTCTTCTCGTTGCGGACGCTCCTCGACGACCGCTCGCCGATCCTGATGGAGAGCCCCGAGGTGGCGCACGGGATCGAGCTCGAGAGCTTCTTCCTCTTCCCGAGCGGGCTCGGCGAGCTGGGCGTTCGCCGGCTCGACGCGACGTTCGCCCCGGACGAAGGCCTGCGCGCCGGCTGCGAGCGGCTCGGCGACGAGGCCGAGGCCGCGGTGCGCGCCGGCGGCGGCATCCTCCTCGTCTCGGACACGGCCGCCGGACCGGGTCGAGCCCCGATCCCGGCGCTCCTCGCCACGGGTCTCGTCCACCATCGGCTCGTCACCACAGGCCTTCGCACCTTCGCCACTCTCGTCGTCGAGAGCGACGAGCCGCGCGAGGTGCACCACTTCGCCTGCCTCCTCGGCTACGGAGCCGAGGCGATCTGCCCGCGGCTCGCGCTCCAGACCCTCGCGGACATGGCCTCACGGGACAAGATCGGCGGCGACCACCCGTCGCCGGCCGAGGCTCAGCTCCGCTTCAAGACGGCGATCGAGGACGGCGTCCTCAAGGTGATGTCGAAGATGGGCATCGCCGATGTGGCGAGCTATTGCGGCGCGCAGATCTTCGAGGCGATCGGGCTCGCACGGGAGGTCGTCGACCTCGCCTTCCGCGGCACGCCGTGCCCGATCGGCGGCCTCGGCTTCGCGGAGCTCGAGGAGGACGTGATCGCCCGCCACGCTGCGGCCTTCGGCGGCTCGCCCGAGCTCGAGGACCCCGGCTACACGAAGGAGCGCAAGGGCCGCGGCGAGCTCCACGAGACGAGCCAGGCCGCGGTTGCCGCGGCGCACGCGCTGCGCGCCGCCGTCAAGGCGAAAGGGAACGGCCGCGCCCTCTACGACAGGTTCGCGGCGCTCGTGAACGAGCGCCCGCCGATGGAGCTCCGCGACCTGCTCGAGCCCGTTCCGGCGGCGGAACCCGTGCCCCTCGACGAGGTCGAGCCCGTCGAGTCGATCACGCGGCGCTTCTCGAGCGGCGCGATGTCGCACGGCGCCCTCTCGGCCGAGGCGCACGAGCTCGTCGCGATCGCGCTCAACCGCCTCGGCGGCAAGGCGAACTCGGGCGAGGGCGGCGAGGACCCGGCCCGGTTCGGCACGGAGAGGAACTGCAAGATCAAGCAGGTCGCCTCGGGCCGCTTCGGCGTCACGGCCGAGTACGCGTCGTACGCCGAAGAGCTCCAGATCAAGATCGCGCAGGGCTCCAAGCCCGGCGAGGGCGGACAGCTCCCCGGCCACAAGGTCTCCGTCGAGATCGCCCGCCTGCGCCAC
>JBGPNP010000381.1:0-2899 GCA_041487575.1 Gaiellaceae bacterium
AAAGCTCGACGAGAAGAGGGCGACACGCGAGGTCGATGCATGTCTTCTCTTCGAAATAGTGGTGGCTCATACGACCTTTTCTCCTCCGGGCAAAAGCTCGACCAAAAGAGAGACACGCGTCAGCTTCGTGCCTGTCTTCTCTTCGGAATAGTGGTGGCTCAAAGAGCCACCACTAGGATCGCGGTGACGACGGCGTTGAGCGTCGCGACGGGCAGCAGCACCTTCCAGCCGAGCTTCATCAGCTGGTCGTAGCGCAAGCGCGGGAGCGTCGCCTTCATCCACATGAAGAAGAAGATGACGCCGAGGAGCTTGAGGACGAACCAGATCGGGCCTGGCAGTTCGGGGCCGCCCCAGCCGCCGAAAAAGAGCGTCACGGCCAGGCCGGAGAGCGTGATCAGGTTGATGTACTCGGCCTGGGCGAAGAGACCCCAGCGCATGCCTCCGTACTCGGTCGAGTAGCCGGAGACGAGCTCGGTGTCCGCCTCCGGGAGGTCGAAGGGCGCGCGGCTCGTCTCGGCGGTGCCGGCGATGAGGAAGACGACGAGGCCGACGAACTGGGGTGCCGCGAACCAGATCGTCTGCTGCTGCTTGGCGACGATCTGGGTCAGCGAGAGCGACTGACCCATGATGACGACGCCGAGGACGGACAGTGCAAGCGAGACCTCGTAGGAGACGAGCTGCGCTGCGGTGCGCATCGAGCCGAGGAGCGAGTACTTCGACTCGCTCGACCAGCCGCCGACGAGGAAGGCGTAGACGCCCATGGCGCCCAGTGCGAAGAGGAGGACGAGCCCGATCGAGACGTCGGCGACGTTGCCGGTCACGTCGTAGGGGCCCCAGTGCCAGACGCCGCCGAAGGGGATGACGCTGAAGGCCGCGATAGCCGTGAAGCCGGCCATGGCCGGCATGAGGAGGAAGAGGAAGTCGACTGCGCTCGCGGGGACGAAGCTCTCCTTGCGCAGGAGCTTCACGAGGTCGGCGATCGGCTGCAGGAGCCCGTACGGGCCGGCCCGGTTCGGGCCGTAGCGAAGCTGCATGCGGCCGAGGAGCTTCCGCTCGAGCCAGGTTGCGTACGCGAAGGAGAGCAAGAGGACGTTCACGACGATGAACGCCTTGATGATGTCGATCCACCAGGGTTGATTCACCGAAAGACCCTCACTCCGTAACTCGCAAAATCCTCGCTCCGCTCCGGATTTCGCGAGGGGGGGCAGTCCGACCGTTTCACGCCTTGCTCACCTCGACCCGATACTCCAGCCCCTCTGCGTGCTCGTTCGCCATGCGGACGACTCCCGGGCGCAGGCGACGGTTGACGTTTGCCCGCAAGGCTTTCGATGTGCCGTTCGAGGAGACTGTGACCGCGTCGCCGGCCGTGATCCCGCGTGAGCGGGCGTCGGCGAGCGCGAGCTCGATCTCCGCCTCGGGGCGCTGGAACTGGAGCTCGGGGACGCGCTCGACCGCGGCACCGCTGAAGAGTGAGCGGTAACGGACGACCTCGAGCCCCTCCCCGGCCGCCTTGTGCGCCTGGGGCTTCGGCGCCTTCACAGCGGCGCGCTTGCCGGGCGGCGGGAGCGGCGCGAGCTCCTCGAGCGCCGAAAGGTCGGGCCAGGGCGGGACGCTGATCCCGAAGCGGGAGCAGAGCGCCGAGAGCCAGACAAGCTCGTCCTCCCAGGGCGGTGCGACCGCGCGGCGCAGGCGCTGGGGACGGCCCTCGAGGTTGACGAAAGTTCCCTCGCGCTCCAGGTAGCCCGTCCCCGGCAGGACGAGGTGCGACCAGCCCGTGAGCTCGCTCATGAACATTGCGCTCGTGAGAACGAAGCCGGCCCGGCCTGCTAGCTCGAGGACGCGCGGGTCGCGGCCGGCCTCGTCGCCCGAGACGATGAGGGCCCCGATCTCGCCCTCGGCCGCCGGCTCCTCGTCGAGACCCTCGCCCGCGGCATACCAGGCCTCGGCGACGCCGCGCCCGTTGGGCGTGCGCGGGAGATAGTAGACGCTCACGACGTCGCCGAGGGTGTCGGCGAAGGCCGCGACGTGGGCGCCGTGCGAGTCGTCGTCCCCCGACCAGACGAGCGCGACTCGGCTTGCCGCGTGGAGCGAGCGGTGGACGTCGCGGAGCTCCTCGGAGGCGACCTCCTTGGCCAGGTCGGCGCAGACGGCGGCGGCCGCGCCGGGCGGCACAGGCACCGTCCCCGACGGGTGGATCGTGATCACCTCGGCGCCGTCGCGGCGGGCCGCCCGCAGCCAGAGGTCGACGACGGGGGCACGCTCGACCACGGGGTCGTCGCCGACGACGAGGCAGACCTGGGCGTCGCGGATGGCCGAGAGCGGCGCGCGATAGGCGTCGAGCGCGGGGTGGAAGCGGTCGGGGAGGATCGCGGTGTTCGCCCCGAGGCCCTGCCGCACGAGCCGGGAGAGGGCGGTGGCGATCTCGACGGTCTCCGCGCCGGAGAAGGCGACGACGACCGAGCCGCCCGCCGCGCGCAGGCCTTGCTCGGCCGCGTCGACGATCTCGTCGAGCTCGACGTGCTCGAGGCCCCGGAGGGGAAGCCGCAGCAGCGGCCGCCGGATTCTGTCGTCGGCGCGCAGGTGCCCGTAGGCGAAGCGACCCTTGTCGCAGAGCCAGCCCTCGTTCACCTCGGGGTGGTTGCGGCTGAGGATGCGCGCCACCTTCCCCTCGCGAGTCGTCGCTGAGACCGGGCAGCCGACCGGGCAGAGGCCGCACACCGTGGGGACATTCTGGATCTCCCACGGCCGCGCCTTGAAGCGGTACGTCGTCGGTAGAAGCGCCCCGACCGGGCAAAGCTCTGTCACGTTGCCCGAGAAGTGCGCACGATAGGGCTCGTCCTGGAAGGTGGCGATGATCGACTGCGCCCCGCGGTCGACCGCGACGAGCTGGCCGTCCTCG
>JBGPNP010000382.1:0-2892 GCA_041487575.1 Gaiellaceae bacterium
CTCCCTGACCTCGCCCACCGTGTCGATCACGGGGGAAGTATGACAGGTCCTGACTGTTTAGTCAGGACCGAGCGCCCGGCACACGAGGCGCTGGAAGTGCTGGATCAGGTGCTCGCTCGAGAGGAGCAGGCGGCCGTGCGGAACCATCCCGGACTTGAGCCCGCGGTGCACCGACTCGACGAGATCCTGGTCCTCGCGACCGACGACATTGCCGAAGGCCTGGATGTCTTGCACGAGCTCCTCGTCCACGTCGTCTGCGAAGTAGGACTCGGAGACCGTGAGCGTGCGCTCCTCCCCGACCGGCAGAAACCAGAACGGGGCGACGTTCGGGGGCCCGGGGACGACGTTGAGCGTGAAGTTCGGCCAGAGATAGTGGAACTGCGAGAGCGTGATCGCCCCGGCGGGGTCGTAGGCGAAGCCCTCGCCGTGCGCTGCGAGGGCGCGCGGGCGCACGGGCCCGAGCTGGCTCGAGTACCACTCGTGCGCCTCCAGCCGGTAGGCTTCGGGGTCGACGTCGATGAGATCGGAGAAGCTCGGATGGGCGACCGGGCAGTGGTAGCACTCGAGGTAGTTCTCGACGACGATCTTCCAGTTCGCCTCGATCATCCATTCGGTGCGGCGCCGCAGGCGAAGCGACCAGAGGTCGAGGCCGCTCGCGCTGACCGTGGCAGGGAGATCGCCGAGGAACTGCGCGAGCGGCGGCGCCTCCACGTCGGGGTTCACGAAGACGAATGGGCCCCACGTGTCGGTCTTCACCGGGAGGAGGCCCCAGTCGGCCTTGTCGAACCCCGGCTCCCGTTCCGAGCGCGGCGCGGCGCGCAGGCAGCCCCTGAGGTCGTACGTCCAGGCGTGGTACGGGCACTGGAGGGTCTCGCGATGGCCGGAGTCGTAGGCCACCTGCGTGCCGCGGTGGCGGCACACGTTGACGAACGCGCCGATCTCCCCGTCGTGGTCCCGCACGACGACGACCGGGATCTCGCCGACCGTGCACGTGAAGTAGTCGCCCGGCTCCGCGACCTGCGACGCGTGACCGGCGTACTGCCACGTGCGGCGGAAGATCTGCTCCTGCTCGAGCCGGTAGACGGCCGGGTCGACGTACCAGTCGGCCGGGAGCGTGTAGCCCTGCTCCAGGGACTCGCGGACGCTGCCGGCGGCGTCGATCACGCGCCGATTCTCACAGGTTCTCGTCCGGAGCGAACGTGCCCGGGACGCCGCCGACCATGAAAACGACCGTCGACCTCTCGAGCGCCCGCGCCTCGCGCCTGACCTCGGCCTTCACGAAGATGAGCCCGCCTTGGCCGACCTCGACCTCCTCGCCGTCGAGAACGAACCGGGCCCGCCCGCGCGCGATGAAATAGAGCTCCTCCTGGCCGCCGAAGTCCTTCTCGTCATGCGGCACCACGAGCTCCTCGCCGGCGTCCGCCTCGTAGGCGTTGACGCCGAAGCCGGTGATCCCGAAGTACGGCCGGATCGAGCGCCAGCGCTCGCCGTAGCCCGAGTCGTGCGCCCACTCCTCCCAGTACGACGGGTCGTTCGTGTTCGGAATATCCTCGAGCCTCGCCACTTTCCAGCCTGCCATGACGCCTCCTTGACTAGCCCGCGTAGGGGGCGACCCCGCGCTTCGCGAGGCCGCGCGCGATGATGAGCCGCTGGATCTCGCTCGTCCCCTCCCAGATCCTGTCGACGCGCACTTCGCGGTAGAAGCGCGCAACCGGGTTCTCGGTCATGTAGCCGCGGCCGCCGAACACCTGGAGCGACCGATCGACGACCCGCCCCGCCATCTCGGAGGCGTAGAGCTTCGCCATCGCCACCTTGCCGTGGACGATCTTCCGGTTCGCCTCCGTGTCGAAGGCGTGAGCCGCGTGGTAGGTGAGGAGCCGCGCGGCGAGCAGCTCCGTGAGCGAGTCGGCGAGCTGGAAGGCGACGCCCTGGTGGTCGGCGATCTTCGCGCCGAAGGCGACGCGCTCCTGCGAGAAGGCCCGGGCGAGCTCGAGCGAGCGCTCCGCGGCCCCGCAGCAGCGCGCGGCGATGAAGAGGCGCTCGACGAGGAACCACTCTTTCGCCCCCTCGTTGCCGCCGGCCGGGACGCGGCTC
This sequence comes from Gaiellaceae bacterium, assembly GCA_041487575.1. Classification (GTDB taxonomy): domain Bacteria; phylum Actinomycetota; class Thermoleophilia; order Gaiellales; family Gaiellaceae; genus JBGPNP01. The sequence continues at coordinate 2,095 of JBGPNP010000382.1, forward strand.
GAGTCGGGCACGCGGCAGTCGCGGAGGACGATCTCGGGATGGTGGTCGAGGTAGGGGTCGTGGAGGAAGGCTGGGACGCGCTTGATCCCGAGCCCCGGGCGGGCCGGCTCCACAAGGAAGAGCGTCTGCTCGCCCTCCGCGACGGCCAGGACGATGTAGAAGCCGGGGTCGCCGTCGCTCGTCACGAACCACTTCTCGCCGTTCAGGACCCACTCGTCCCCGTCGCGGACGGCGGTCGCGGCGACCATGCTCACGTCGGAGCCCGCGCCGGGCTCGGTCACTGCCCAGGCCTCGCGGGACTCGCCGCGCACGATCGGCATGACGAAGCGCTCGCGCTGCTCGGGAGTGGCGATCTCGTAGAGCTCGGCGGGGCCACGGTCGACGACGGCGAAGCCGAGGCCGTTCGTCGCCTTCCCTGCTTCCTCCTCGAGCGCGACCTGGCCGAGCATCGAGAGGCCCTGGCCGCCGGCGGCCGCGGGCATGTTGAGCTGGGAGAAGCCGGCCGCCCGTGCCTTCGCCCGCACCGCGTCGATCTCGGCCGGGTCGATGGAGCCGCGCCTGGCGATGCGGGCTTCCAGCGGATAGACCTCCTCCTCGATGAAGCTGCGGACGCGCGCTTTGAGGTCGGCGATGTCGGATGGGAGTTCGGGAACGATGAGGGTCACTGGCGCGCCTTCCGGTGAGTACGGTGATGATCCTGGCGAGCGTAAAGCAAGCCGGGCAAGGACGCAGGGAGCGCCCATATGCAGGTCATATGGGCGCGACCGAGGACGCGGCCCGGCGCAGTCTTTGCGCCGC
>JBGPNP010000383.1:0-2865 GCA_041487575.1 Gaiellaceae bacterium
GGGCCCTCGGGCTGCGGGAAGACGACCTCGCTTCGCCTGATCGCCGGGTTCGAGCAGCCGTCCGAGGGGCGCGTGCTCATCGGCGGTGTCGACGCGGTCGGCGTGCCGCCCTACAAACGCGACGTCAACACCGTCTTCCAGCACTACGCCCTCTTTCCGCACATGTCCGTGCTCGAGAACGTCGCCTACGGGCTCAAGCAGCGCCGGATCGCGCGAGCTGAGCGCTCCCGGCTCGCGCTCGAGGCGCTCGAGCTCGTGCGGCTGCGCGGGCTCGAGGGGCGCCGGCCGAAGGAGCTCTCGGGCGGGCAGCAGCAACGGGTCGCGCTCGCGCGCGCCCTCGTCATGCGGCCGCGCGTCCTCCTCCTCGACGAGCCGCTCGGCGCGCTCGACCTGAAGCTCCGCAAGGAGATGCAGATCGAGCTGAAGCGGATCCAGCGGGACGTCGGCGTCACGTTCGTCTACGTCACGCACGACCAGGAGGAAGCGATGTCGATGTCGGACCGGATCGCCGTCATGGCCTCCGGCCGGATCGAGCAGCTCGGCGAGCCGCTCGCGATCTACGACCGGCCGGCGACGGCGTTCGTGGCCGACTTCATCGGCGACATGAACTTCCTGGACGGCGAGGTCGTCGAGGCCGCGGACGGGCGCTTCGCGGTCGCGGTGGACGGCGGGCTCGTCCGCGGGCTGGGCACGGCGCAGCGCGGCGAGCGCGCCCGGGTCGGCCTGCGGCCGGAGCGGGTCACGGTCGAGCGGGGCGCTGCTGCCGGCGAGGCGAACCGGCTCCCCGGCACGCTCGTCGCGACGATGTACCTCGGTGACCAGGTGCAGCTCGTCGCCGAGCTCCCTGGCGGGCGTCAGCTGATCGCGCGGGAGCAGCGGTCCGCAGGAGCGGGTGTCGAGCAGCTCCGCGCGGGCGACGCCGTCGTCGTGGCCTGGGACGAGTCCGCGCCCCTCCTCCTCGGCGGGGAGGGCTGATGGCGGTCGTCGAGGAGGCCAGGAGGCGACGCTCCTTCGCGCCGCGCTACCCGCCCTGGTTGACGCTGCCCTCGCTCGGCTACTACGCCCTCTTCTTCCTCGCGCCGCTCGCCATCCTCGCCGTCTTCTCGGTCGCACGCCAGGGCGAGGAGTTCGGGTCGGTGATCTACACCGTCGACTTCTCGCAGTTCACGAGCCTCTGGGACTCCGTCTACATCCGGATCTTCTGGCACACGCTCGCGATGGCCGGCGGCGGCACGATCCTCACGATCCTCGTCGGCTACCCGATCGCCTACTGGATCTCCCGCTACCTGACGGCGTACAAGACGCTCGCGCTCCTGCTCGTCGTCGTCCCGTTCTGGACGTCGTTCCTGATCCGGACGTACGCCTGGATCATCATCCTCGACCCGCAGGGCTACCTCGCGCGGGGCCTGAACGCGACGGGCCTCACGAGCCACTGGAACATCCTCTACAGCGGCAAGGCGGTCGGGATCGGGCTCGTCTACAACTACCTGCCGCTCCTCGTCCTGCCGGTCTACGCCTCGCTGGAGCGCATGGACTGGACGCTCGTCGAGTCGGCGACCGACCTTGGCGCGCACCCGTTCACGGCCTTCAGGGACATCACGCTGCGCCTGACGCTGCCGGGGCTCGTCACCGGGGCACTGCTCGTCTTCATCCCGATGACCGGGGAGTACGTGATCCCGGCGCTCCTCGGCGGCGGCAACTTCGTCTTCGTCGGCACCGTCATCGGCGACCAGTTCCTCGGCGCGGTGAACTGGCCCTTCGGCGCCGCCATGTCGATGGCGCTCATCGGCGTCCTCGCGGCGTTCGTGGCCGTCTACATCTTCTTCGCGACGAAGGAGGAGGAGTTCGGTGCGTAGCGCCCTGACGGCGAAGCGGCTCTTCACCGGCTGGGCCTGCCTCGTGTACCTCTTCCTCTACCTGCCGATCCTCGTCGTCGTGATCTACGCGTTCAACGCGAACCGCGACGTGACCTACTGGACGGGCTTCACGACGGACTGGTTCGGCCGGGCGCTCGGCAACCAGACGTACTTGCCGGCGGTGAAGACGAGCGTGAAGATCGCCGCCGTGAACGCGGTGATCGCGACCGTCCTCGGGACCGGCGCCGCGCTCGCGCTCGCGCGGATGAAGAGGCGCTGGCGCGCCCCCTTCGACGTCCTCGTCTACCTGACGCTCGTCGTGCCAGAGATCGTGATCGCGGTCGCGACGCTCATCTTCTTCGTCCAGGCGCACGCGCACGTCTCGGTCTTCCCGACGCTCGGCTGGAAGACGATCCTCCTCGCGCACGTCGTCTTCAACGCCTCGGTGGTGACGCTGATCGTGCGCGCGCGCTTCGTCGGCATGGGCTCCACGCTCGAGGAGGCGAGCTTCGACCTCGGCGCCGGGCCGATCGCGACCTTCCGGCAGGTGACGCTGCCGCGGCTCTATCCGGCGGTCGTCGCGGGCGGCCTGCTCGCCTTCACGTTCTCCTTCGACGACTACGTGCTCTCCGCCTTCAACGCGGGCGGCGCGACGCAGACGTGGCCGATGGTCATCTTCGCCGCCGTCCGCTTCGGCGTGACGCCCGCGATCAACGCGCTCGCGACGATGATGCTCGGGGTCACGCTCGCGCTCATCCTCGCCACGGGCCTTGTCCTTCGCCGCGGCCGCGCCGCCGCGCCGGCCGAGAGGAGAGGGCTGGCCGCCGTCGTCGGCCTCGGCTAAGTGGTCTCCACTGTAAGTACGGTCTCGTCTGGCCGCGCGAAAACCAAGCAGTCCAAGGACGCAGGGAGGCCGCATACCCACGTGGTATGTGGCCGACCGAGGACGCTGGGATGCGCCGGTTTGCAGCCGGACAGGCGGGGCCGTATTTGCGGTGGCGACCACTAA
>JBGPNP010000384.1:0-2861 GCA_041487575.1 Gaiellaceae bacterium
CGATCGGGAGCTCGAGCTACCTTGCCCTTCGCCCCGAGCACCGCGGGCTCGAGGTCGGCTGCACGTGGATGGCGCGGGAGACCTGGGGCACGGGAGCGAGCGTCGAAGCGAAGCTCCTCCTCATGGAGCACGCCTTCGAGCGCCTCGGTTGCATGCGGGTCGAGTTCAAGACCGAAGCCCGGAACGAGCGGGCCCGCGCCGCCCTCGCCGCCCTTCCCGCCCGCTTCGAGAACGTCTTCGCGAAGCACATGCTCGTCCGGGACGGCGAGGTGCGCGACTCTGCCTACTACAGCGTGACCGACGAAGAGTGGCCCGACGTCAAGGCCGCCTTGACCGCTCGATTGGCAGCGCGGAGCTGAGCGCGGCGTAGAGCTCGGCACACCGCTCCGGCGTCCGGGCCGCAACGACGCGGGAGCGGCCGACGACGTCGAGGCGGGCGCTCCCGAACGGCGGGTCCTCGGGCAGGTCGATCGCGAGCCCGCGTTCGCGCACTAGGAGTTGCGCCGCGGCGATGTCCACGCTGCGGATCGGCTTCAGCGAGACGACGGCGTCAAACCGTCCCGCAGCGAGATGGCACAACGAGAGCGCCAGAGATCCCATGACGCGGGTCCTCTCAGCAAGCTCGGTGAAGGCGCCGATCGTCTCGGCGACAAGCTCGGTGCGCGTCGCCTCGAAGGAGAGGAGCTCGACCACGTCCTTCGGACCGGGCCCTGAGAGCGGCCCGCTGTTCAGCTGTGCGCCGCCGCCCGGCGTCGCGGTCCACTCCTCGCTGCTCCCAAAGTCGTGGACATAGCCGAAGACGACGTCGTCCATGGTCACGCCCTCTGCGACCGCGATCGAGAGCGCGAAGAAGGGGATCAGACACTTCGCGTTCACACTCCCGTCGATCGGGTCGACGACGACGCGAAGCGGGCTCGAGCCGTCGCCGTAGACGCGCTGGCCGAGCTCCTCGGAGACGAGCGTGAAGCCGAGCCCGAGGTCCTCGAGCACGCCGACGACGGCGAGCTCAGCCGCAGCGTCCACGGCCGTCGTCTCGTCCCCGCCCTGACCCGTGCCGAGGGTCGGCTCGCGCTCGGCACGAGTCGGCAGCTCCTCGAGCACGCGCTCGACCGCGGCCGCGCAGTCCCGGCAGACGGCAAGCCAGGCATTTCCGGCGCCGCCGGAAATGCCTAAGGCAGAGTCATAAGCGCTCATGGATGATCCATTGTCTCTTTTGGTCGAGCTTTTGCCGCCGAAGGCGGGAAAAGGTCGTGTTACTCGTCGAAGGGGGCGAAGAGAAAGCCGCCCGTCAGCTTGGGGAAGAAGTACGTCGACTTCTGCGGCATCGTCTCGCCGGCGAGGGCGACGGCCTCGACCTGGTCGATCGTGGGCGGGCGGACGAGGAAGGCCGCCGTCGCCGCGCCGGAGGCGACGGCGCGCTCGGCCTCGGCTGCGCTCGCGGTGAAGGTGACGTCGTCCAGAGCGAGGCGATCGACTGCGACCGTGTCGAGCGCTTCGAGCACGCCGGCGCCCGGCTCCGCCTCGGCGAGCACTACCGTGTCTCGACGGAGGAGGACGAACGCGGGGCGATCGCGCGGGACCCGCCCGAGCCGCTCGACGGCCTCTGCCGCACCGCCCTGGAGCGCCGTCAGGCGAAAGCGGCCGTCAAGGTCAGGGACGAAGCCCTCCGTCATGCGGTGTGTCGGGAAGATGACGAGGCCCTCGTCGCGCATGGATACGACAACGGCGAGGATGTGACCGGTCGCCTCGCTCCCGTCCTCCTCGTGGAAGCGGAGCGCCGCTTCGTAGCGATGGTGACCGTCCGCGATCAGGAGCGGGCCGCGGACGAATGAGAGCGCCGACTCGATCGCCGCGGGGTCGCCCACCCGCCAGAGCCTCGTCCGAACGCCCTCGAGCGACCCCTCGAGGTCGGGCGCCCGGCGCTCGTCGATCGTGGGCCGGGGCCCGCCGTGGATCATGAAGATCGGCGAGAGCTTCGTGCGCACCGCGCGCAGCAGGCGAAGCCGGGCCTCCTTCGGCCCTGCGAACGTCCCCTCGTGCGGGAGGACGACTCCGGCCTCGTAGGGCTCGAGCCGCACACGCACGACGAGACCCCGCCGGCGCCGCGCCACTCCGTCGGGCCCCGTGAAGGCGTCCTCGAGGAGCCACACCGCCGGCCGCTCCTCGCGCACGAGGAGGCCGGCGGCACGCCAGGCGGCGAGTGTCTCGGCCGCGTGAGCAGGCTCGTCCGGCCGGATCAGGCGAACGGCGTTGTACGGGCTCGCGGCGAGGAGTCGTGCGCGCAGCTCCGGGCTGACGACGTCGTACGGAGGAGCGACCAGCGAGTCGAGCGGGCCGGCTGCCGCGACGTCGTACCGGAGGGCGCGAAACGGCTTGAGAAGGCCCATCTGTGGCCAGCCTACCATCCGTCAACAGCCGTAGACTGCGGGGGTGAGCGCCGCCGTGCCGATCGCCGACCTCGCCGAGGACCGGGTCGTCGAGGGCGTCTACGCGGTCGCGCGAAAGCAGCGCCTGCGCACGAAGAGCGGCAGCCCCTACCTCTCGCTCGAGCTCGTCGACCCGAGTGGCCGGATCGAGGCGCGCGTCTGGAACGACGTCGAGCTCCTCGACCGGCGGTTCAGCGAGGGCGACGCGGTACGCGTGCTCGGGCGAGTCGAGCGCTTCCGCGACCGGCTCCAGCTCGACGTTCGCTCGGTCGAGCCGGCCGAGGTCGACCCCGCCTCGCTCGTGCCCGCGCCGCGCCGCGACCCTGACGAGCTCGACGGCTTCTTCGAGTTCCTCGCCCGCGAGCTCGTCCATCCGGGCCTGCGTGCGATCGTCGGGCGCTTCGCAGCCGACGGCGACTTCCGCGCGCGCCTGCG
>JBGPNP010000385.1:0-2830 GCA_041487575.1 Gaiellaceae bacterium
GGGAGCGGGCTCAGGTAGACGAGCTTCTTGAGCGCCTCCGCGTCCTCGTTCTTCGGGACGGCGACCCGGACGATCTCGCAGCCGGCCGAGGCCAGGCGCCCGATCTGCTCCATCGTCGCGTCGACGTCGTGTGTGTACGTCAGCGTCATCGACTGGACACTGACGGGCGCGCCGCCGCCGACAGGGACGTTGCCGACCTTGATTCCGACCTTGCTCGCCATGCGCGAGAGTCTAACGCGTGCCTGAGGCTGTTAACACTTCCGCACGACCAGGAGGGCGTCGAGGTAGGCGCGCCACGCGCCCGGGATCGCCTGTGCCCAGGCGCCGGCCGACGGCCGCGCCGCGACGAACGCGGTGGGGGCGTGAAAGCAGCGCTCGATGACGAGGCGAGCACGCGAGACGTCAGGGGTCGAGGTGACGACGACGAGCGAGCGCCAGCCCCGCTTGCGGGCAAGACCGGCGAGCGCGCGCGCCTCGGCGCGGTCGTCTCGCGCCCGGGGGCAGACGACCTCGAACGAGTCGCTGGCGCGGCAGAGCGCCGTGTGGCCGCCGTAGACGACAAGGACGGGCGCGACGCCGTCCTGCACGAGGCGAAGGCCCCGGTCGACCGGGGCCTGGCCGCCGCCCGAGAGAACGACGACCGCCTGCGCGGCCGCGGGACGGTCGCTCGAGGGGAAGACGAAGAGCCAGAGCGTCAGCCCGATCGCGGCCGCAAGGACGGCGAAGGTGATCACGAGCCACTTGAGGAGCTTGAAGAAGAGGAACACTGGAGCGCTGCTCTCGTACGTTGCCGGTTACCTTCGCCGGTCGCGGACGCGCTCCTTGCGACGCACGACGCGCGCCCGTTGCTAGCCGCCGTTCAGGCGCTGGATGTCGTTCGAGACGCCGAGGAAGAAGAGCAGGAGCACGAGCGCGATGCCGATCGCCGAGACGCGCTCGTACGCCTCGCGCGGGATGGCGCGGCCGCGCAGCTTCTCCACGATCGAGAAGGCGATGTGCCCGCCGTCGAGCGGAAGGAGCGGCAGGAGGTTCAGGAGCGCGAGCGAGAGGCTGATGAAGGCGAGGATGCCGAGGTAGTCACGGTAGTCGGTCTGGAGCGCCTGGCTCGACCCCTGGACGATTCCGATCGGGCTCGAGACCTCCTTGCGGCCGGACCCGGTGACGATGTGGCCGAGCGAGGCGCCGATCGCCTTCGTCACCGCCCAGGTGTCCCGCGCCGCGAACCGCGCCGACGTTCCGAAGCCGTAGCTCTGGTACCCGACCGAGAGCGCGAAGCCGAGCCGGTACCGCCTGTCCTTCTGGTAGTAGCGTGGCCGCGCCGGCGAGAGCGTCACCCGCTTTCCGTGCCTGACGACGGTGAGGACGACGGGCCGGCCGTGACTCGCGTTGACCGCGTTCGAGATCTTCTCCGCCTCGACCCGCTTCCCGTCGACGGCGACGACCGTGTCGCCCGGGCGTAGGCCGGCCGCGGCGGCGGGCTCACCCGGGAGGACGCGGTCGACCGCGCCTGTCAGCGTGGCAACGCCGAGCATGAAGACGACGGCTAGGAGGACGACCGCGAAGACGAGGTTCGTCGCCGGGCCGGCGAAGATGACGGCGATCCTCTTCCACGCCGGGGCGCGCCAGTAGGCGTCTGGCGCGAGGGCGTCGTCGATGTCGGTGACGCCGCGTTCGGCGCTCCGGCGGGCGCCCTCGGACAGCGTCGCCTCGTCGAGGCCGGCCCGAAGGTCGGGCAGGGCTGCGCGGGCCTCGTCGAGGCGCCCCTCGTCGAGCTCCCGCTTTACCGGCTCGACGCGACGGGCAAGCCAGGGCGCCTCCTCCACCGCCCGCCCGAGGTGCGCGTCGAGGTCGGCCGCCGCGGGCCGGTGCATGCCGGGGATCTTCACGTAGCCGCCGAGCGGGATCGAGCCGATGCCGTACTCGATCCCGTTCCGCACGCGCTTGACGAGCGCCGGCGGGAAGAAGATGTAGAACTTGCGCGGCCGCATCCGCACGGCGAGGGCGACGAAGAAGTGCCCCGCCTCGTGGATGAGGATGAGCAGCGCGAGCCCCGCGATGGAGACGGCGATGCTCACCGATTGACATCCTCCCGAGCGAAGCGAAGGGGCAAGCTTGCCCCGCGGAAAATGCGCAGCATTTTTCGCGGATAGCTCAATGGACGAGCTCTCTCGAGAGCTCGGCGGCGATCCGGCGCGCGTCGGCATCGATCGCGACGAGCTCCTCGAGGTCGCGCGCCGGCTTCCAGTCGAGCCCCTCGAGCGCGCCGGTGACGACCTCGGCGATGCCGCGGAAGGGCAGCGCCCCGGCGAGGAACTCGGCCACGGCGACCTCGTTCGCCGCGTTCAGGATGCAGGGCGCCGTCCCCCCCGCTTCGCCTGCGGCACGCGCGAGCGCGAGGCACGGGAAGGCCTCCTCGTCGGGCAGCGTGAACTCGAGGATGAGGCCGGAGGAGAAGTCGAGCGGCACGATCGGCGTCGCCGCCCGCTCGGGGTACGTGAGCGCGAAGGAGATCGGCACGCGCATGTCCGGGTAGCCGAGGTGCGCGAGCGTCGCGCCGTCGCGGAAGCGGACGAGCGCGTGGACGATGGACGTCGGGTGAATGACCACTTCGATGCGGTCGAAGGGCAGGCCGAAGAGGAAGTGCGCCTCGATCAGCTCGAGCCCCTTGTTCGCGAGGGTCGCCGAGTCGATCGTGATCTTCGGGCCCATCCGCCAGGTCGGGTGCGCGAGCGCCTGTTCCGGCGTCACGTCCGTGAGCTCCTCGCGCGTCCGTCCGCGGAACGGTCCGCCCGAGCCCGTCAAGACAAGCCCCGCAACCTGGTTGGGAGAC
>JBGPNP010000386.1:0-2824 GCA_041487575.1 Gaiellaceae bacterium
GGCTCGACGCGATGGCGATCACGTTCGTCGCGCCCCATTCGCTCCAGGCTCGACCCCTCGTCGTCCCACGCGGCCTCGGGCTTCGCGTCACGAACTGCACGCCGGACGTGCCCGTGAGCGTGCTCGCGGACGGGCACGCGGTCGCCGAGCTCGCCGCCGGGGAGCCCGCGGAAGTCGGGCTCGGCGAGGACACGAGCCTGCTCGCCCTCCTCCCCGAAGTGACCTTCTTCACCCGGTACCACGACATCTTCACCTAAGTGCCCCGCTACTAGTGCTGCGCCGGCTTCGGATCGAGAACCTCGTGCTCATCCGCGAGGCCGAGCTTGCCTTCGGGCCGGGCCTGAACGCCGTCACGGGCGAGACGGGAGCGGGGAAGACGATCCTCGCCCAGGCGGTCGGCCTCCTGCTCGGCGCGCCCGGGGACGAGGGTTACATCGGGCCGAGTGCCGGCGAGGCTTATGTCGAGGCCGAGCTCGACCTCCCGGACGGCATCCTCGACGACGAGGAGCTCGCCGCGCTCGCCGAGCTCAGGCCCGACGGTGAGGACGGTCTCGTCGCCGCGCGCCGCGTCTTCGCCGACGGACGGACGCGCGCCTACGCCTGGGGTCGCGCCGTCGCGCGGGAGGACCTCGCCCGGCTTGTCGAGCGGCTCGTCGCCATGTCCGGCCAGTTCGAGCAGCGGCGGCTCGCGCGTCCGTCCGTCCAGCTCGACCTCCTGGACGCGTTTGCCGGCGAGGACCAGCTCGCGCGCCGGTCCGAGCTGGCCCGGGCCTGGCGGGCGCTCGGGGGCGCCCGGCGCCGCTGCGAAGAGCTCGAGCGGGCCGCCGCCGGGCGCGAGGAGCGCCTGGTGGAGCTCCGCGACCTGGTCGCGCGGACCGACGGGCTCGAGCCCGGCGCCGAAGACGAGCTGCGGGCCGAGCGAGACCGCCTGCGCCACGTCACCGAGCTCGCCGAGGCCGCGCAGGCCGGCGCCGAGGCGCTCGCTCCCGAGGAGTCCGAGCTGCCGGGTGCCGCGGAGCTCGCCGGGCGGGCCGAGGCCGCGCTCGAGCCCGTGACCGCGCTCGCGCCCGAGCTCGCGGCCGCCGCCGGGGAGCTCCGCGAGGCCGAGGTGCGCCTGCGCGAGACCGCGTCCTCCCTCCGGGCCTTCCTCGCCTCGCTGGAGGCGGAGCCCGGACGGCTGGAGGCCGTGGAGGAGGCGCTCGAGCGGATCGCCGACGCGAAGCGCCGCTTCCGCGCCACGGATTACTCCGAGCTGCTCGCCCAGGCCGAGGCTGCGAGGACCGAGCTCGAGGTGCTCGACGCAGGCGCAGACCCGGCCGTCGCCGCCGAGCGCCGGCTTGCGGCTGCTCGGGCGCGGGTCGAGGAGCTCGTCGCCGGCCTGTCCCGGGTCCGAGCCGAGGCAGCCCCGGCCTTCTCGGCGTCGGTGGCCGAGGCGCTCCAGGGCCTCGGCATGGGCGATGGGGAGTTCCGGGCCGCGCTCTCAGGGCGCGAGCCGGGCTCGAGCGGCGGCGACGAGGTTTCCTTCCTCATCCGGCCGAATCCCGGTCTCCCGTTCGCGCCCGTCGCGGAGACGGCCTCCGGGGGCGAGCTCTCGCGGATCGCCCTGGCGCTTCGGACCGTCGCCCACGGCGGCGCCGGCGAGCCGACGATCGTCTTCGACGAGATCGACGCCGGCATCGGAGGCCGGACCGCGCACGCGGTCGCCGACGCCCTCGCTCGCCTGGGAGAGCGGGCGCAGGTCGTTACGATCACGCATCTCCCGCAGATCGCAAGTGCGGCGGGCACGCACTTCCGCGTGGAGAAGGTGCCCGGCGACCCGACGCACACGCGCATCGAGCGCCTGAGCCAGGGCGAGCGGCGCGAGGAGCTCGAGCGCATGCTCGGCGGGGCGGAGTTTCTTGAGCTTTTCGCCGGAGGCGAAAAGCGCTAGGAGAGTTTCAAGATGGAACTCTTTGATCAAACTTCTTCGAAGGGTTAGATGAGTTTCGTCGAGTTCCAGGGCACGGCACGTCTCGACAAGCGGACGAAGCGCCTCGTCAAGCGCCTCGGCCCGGACGACATCGCCATCATCGACCACGCCGACCTCGACCGCGTCTCGGCGGAGGAGCTGCTCGAGTCAGGTGTCCGCGTCGTCTTCAACGTGGCTCCGTCCACGACCGGGCGCTTCCCGAACCCGGGCCCGCTCCAGCTCGTTCGCGGCGGCGTGCAGCTCGTCGACGTCCCCGAGAACGGCCTCTTCGACCACGTGCGCGAGGGCGAGGAGCTCGTCGTCCGTGGCTCGAGCCTCTTCCGCGACAGCGACTGCCTGGCGGCCGGCCGCGCACTCACCATCGAGGAGCTCGAGCGGACGCTCGAGGAGCAGCGCGGGCGCCTCACGGAGGCGCTCGAGGGCTTCGCCGAGAACACGATGCGCTTCCTGCGCGAGGAGGGGACGCTCGTCGCCGAGGACGCGCAGCTGCCGCACCTTCGCACCCGCTTCCGCGACCGCCACGCCCTCGTCGTCGCGCGCGGTCCCGGGTACAAGAAGGACCTCCGCATGGTACGGCCGTACGTCCGCGACTTCCGGCCGGTGCTCGTCGGGGTGGACGGGGGCGCCGACGCGATCCTGGAGGGCGGCTGGAAGCCCGACCTCATCGTCGGCGACATGGACTCGGTCTCGGACGAGGCTCTGCGCTGCGGCGCCGAGCTCGTCGTCCACGGCTATTCGGACGGGCGCGCGCCGGGGCGGGAGCGGCTCGACAGGCTCGGGCTCGCCTCGGCGGTCGTGGCGGCGGCCGGCATCAGCGAGGACCTGGCGCTCCTCCTCGCCTACGAGAAGGGCGCA
>JBGPNP010000387.1:0-2816 GCA_041487575.1 Gaiellaceae bacterium
CAGTTCGCCTGCGGCTAAGCCGCTTCGCGTCGCTTAGCCTCCGGCTTGGGTGGTTTCTGCTGAACGCGCGTTCACCAGCGCCACGAAGGGCCGGAGGTTGACGAGGCGGAGCCGTCTAACCGCAGGCCGACCTCACGCGGGCGGGGACGCCGCAGGCGCCACCGCCCGCGGACCACCCCAAAGGCACACCAGGAACCACATGAGAGTGCGCGGGCTCTGCCCGCGCACGTTCCGCGCGAAGCGCCGTCCCCCACCCCGGGCGAAAGCAGAGCTTTCGCCCGGCTACGGAGGGCGTCCGCGCCGACGGGTAGCTTTCCTGGCGCGTGAACCTACGCGCTATCAAGCTGCGCGGCTTCAAGTCGTTCCCTGAACCGGTCGAGATTCGCCTCGAGCCGGGCGTCGCCGTCGTCGTCGGCCCGAACGGCTCCGGGAAGTCCAACGTCTCCGACGCGATCGTCTGGGCGGCCGGCTCGCTGGCTCCCTCGGAGCTACGGGCCGAGAAGCCGGACGACGTCCTCTTCGCCGGCGGCGGCGGCCGTTCCGCCGAGGACTTCTGCGAGGTCGAGCTGCTCTTCGACAATCCGGACGGCGACGGGCCCCTGCCCTACTCCGAGCTCTCCGTCGCCCGCCGCCTGCACCGCGGGGGCGAGGGCCAGTACCTGCTCAACCGCACCGCCGTGCGCCGTATCGATCTCGTCGAGCTGCTCGCCGACCTCGGGCTCGGCGGCGGGATGCACTCGATCATCGGCCAGGGCCGGGTGGAGGAGATCCTCGGCTCGAAGCCGGAGGAGCGGCGCGAGCTCCTGGAGGAAGCCGCAGGGCTCGGACGCTTCAAGCGCCGCAAGCATCGCGCGGAGCTCAAGCTCGCGCGTGTCGCGATCCAGGTCGAGCGCGCGCGTGACGTCGAGGCCGAGGTGAAGAAGCGGCTGCGGCCGCTGGCGCTCCAGGCGACCGCCGCGGAGCGCGCCGAGAAGCTGCTCGGCGACCTCGCGTCGCTACGAGCGCGAGTCGCAGAGCTCGATCTGGCGGTCCTGCACGAGCGGCTCGAAGACGGCGAGGGCAGGCGCACCGCCGCGGTGCTCGCTCGCAAGCACGCCGACGAGCGACTCGACTCGCTCCTCGAGGAACGGCGCCGCGCGGAAGAGGAGCTTGCGGACGCTGCCGGCCGGCGCGAGGAGGCGACCGCCACCCTGTATCGCCTGCGCAGCGCACGTGAACGCCTCGAGCTTCGCCGTGAAAGCGCGGAGGCGCTGCTCGAACGGTTGCGCGCGGAGCTGTCGCGGCCGCGCCGCGTGCTCGACGCCCGCGTTCGGGCCGAGCGCGAAGCGCTCAGGGAGCAAGCGCGGCTTGGCCGCGAACGTCTGCAGACACTCGAGCGCGCCCTCGCCGAACGGGAAGGACTGCCGCCGGCCGCGCGTGCGCTCGCGGAGGAGGGGGAGCGGCTCGCCCTCTCGCTGCTCGACGTCGAGCCGGGACGCGAGCGGGCGGTCGCCGCAGCGCTCGGTCACCGCGCTCCTGCACTCGTGGCCGCCGACGCGCACGCCGCGCTCGCCCTGGCGGAGCGCGCGAGGGCCGCAGGGCTCGGCAGCGTCGTCGTCCTCACCCGCGACCCGCGGGAGCTCGTCCGCGAGCTGCCGGTCGTGTCGAAGGAAGAGCTGCTGCACTCGCAGGTTCCGGCCGTCACACCCGAGGGCTTCGGTTACGACCCGCAGCGCGGAGAGATCTGGTTCGCAGGCGAGACGGCCGAAGCCGTCTGGCTCGAGCTCGAGGCGCGCCGCCGTGCGCTTGCCGCCGAAGTGGAGGAGCTCGAAGCTCGAGTCGACGCACCGATTCCGGAGGACGCGTACTCCGCGACGCGCGATCCAGTCACTGTGGCGCTCGCGCGACTCGCCGCGCAGCTTGTCGAGACGCTCGAGGGAATCGGGGACGATCGCTTCGAGGCGCCGCTGCGCGCGCGCGCCGATGCGGGCGCTTCGAGAACTGGAGCGCTCGCGGAAGAGCTGCGCCGCCTCGGCGCCGAAGAGGTCGATGCACGCCGTGCCGCCGCCGAGGCAGCTGAGCGGTTGAGCGCGGTCGATGTCGAGCGCGCGCGGATCGAAGCGGAGGCCGACGAGGCGCGCCGCCGCCTCGAGGCGACTGACGCGGAGCCTGGAGAAGGAGACGACCGCGACGAACTCGGCGAGCGCATCGAGCGCCTCGAGCGCCGTCGCGAGTCGCTCGGCCAGGTCAACCCGCTCGCGAAGCAGGAGTACGACCAGGAGAAGGAGCGTCTCGTCGAGCTCTCCACGCAGCGCGCCGACCTGGAGGAGAGCTTGAAAGAGCTCGAGACGCTGCGCGACGATCTCGCGCGAACGGTCGAGCAACGGTTCGCAGAGACGTTCGCGTCCGTGCAGGAGAACTTCACCGAAGTGGCCGCGACGCTCTTCCCGGGCGGCGAAGGGTGCCTGCGTCTCACCGAGCCCGAGGACGAAGATGAGCAGCCCGGCATCGAGGTCGAGCTTCGGCCGGCCGGCAAGAAGGTGACGCGCCTGTCACTGCTCTCGGGCGGCGAGAAGGCTCTCGGCGCGATCTCGTTCCTGTTCGCGCTCTTCCTCGCCCACCCGTGCCCGTTCTACCTCTTGGACGAGGTCGAGGCGGCGCTCGACGACACGAACATCGGCCGCTTCGTCGAGTTGCTGCGCCGCTACTCCGATCGCGCGCAGTTCATCGTCATCACGCACCAGAAGAGGACGATGGAGGCCGCGGATATCCTCTACGGCGTGACGATGGGCGCCGACGGGGTCTCGCAGATCGTTTCCCGGCGCCTGCCACGCGAG
>JBGPNP010000388.1:0-2813 GCA_041487575.1 Gaiellaceae bacterium
CGATCGCGACGCTCCAGCGCTACTGGGCGGACTACGGCTGCGTCGTCATGCAGCCCTACCACACGGAGGTCGGCGCGGGCACGTTCAACCCGGCGACGTTCCTGCGCTGCCTCGGGCCCAAGCCGTGGAAGGTCGCCTACGTCGAGCCCTCGATCCGCCCGACCGACGGGCGCTACGGCGAGAACCCGTTCCGCTTCCAGCACTACTTCCAGTACCAGGTCGTGCTCAAGCCGGCTCCCGACGACGTCCTCGATCTGTACTTCGGCTCGCTCGAGGTGGTCGGGATCGACCTGCGGCATCACGACGTTCGCCTCGTCGAGGACGACTGGGAGGGCCCGACGCTCGGCGCCTGGGGGCTCGGCTGGGAGGTCTGGGTGGACGGCATGGAGGTGACGCAGTTCACGTACTTCCAGCAACTCGGCGGCCTCGACCTCGACCTCGTTCCGGCCGAGATCACGTACGGGCTCGAGCGCCTGGCGATGTTCCTGCAGGGGAAGCGGAGCGCCTTCGAGCTCGAGTGGGCCCCGGGCGTCACCTGGGGCGACGTCTACCGCGAGAACGAGCGCCAGTGGTCTGCCTACAACTTCGAGGAAGCGCCGGTGGAGGTGCTCGCGCGGCGCTTCGACGAGCACGAGGCCGAGTGCGGCCACCTCGTCGGTCGAGGGCTGCCGCTTCCGGCCTACGACCAGGTGCTCAAGTGCTCGCATGCGTTCAACCTCCTCGACGCGCGCGGGGCCATCTCCGTCACCGAGCGGGCCGCCTATATCGCGCGCGTGCGGGCGCTCGCCCGCCGCGTTGCAAAGCTCTACGTGGAGAGCCTTGCCGGCGCTCCTGTTTGAGATCGGCTGCGAGGAGCTCCCGGCCGCGGCCTGCCGCGAGGCGGAGGCGCAGCTTCCGGCTCTCTGCCGGCGCTGGCTCGGGGCCGAGCCGGACGCGCTCTTCATCGGGCCGCGACGGCTCGCCTTCCTGATCGAGGAGCTGCCCGAGCGCGCTCCCGACGAGGAGCGTCGCGGCCCTGCCTTGCGAATTGCGTTCGATAGCGCCGGATCGGCTACGAGCGCATCGATCGGCTTTGCCAAGAGTGCTGGGAAGACCGCAGACGACTTGGTACACCGCGATGACTACGTTTGGGCTCTGATTCCAGGCGAGCCGATCAGGGACACGCTCCCTGGCCGGCTAGCCAGTATCGTCCGCGAGCTCTCGTTCGGGAAGTCGATGCGCTGGGGCCCGCCGGGCCTCCGCTTTGCCCGGCCCGTGCGGTGGCTTCTTGCGAAGCACGGCTCGGAGACCGTCCCGGTCGAGCTGGAGGGCCTTCCGTTGGGCAGCGTCACGTACGGGCACCGCTTCCTGGCGGGCGCCCTGCCAGTTTCGGATGCGGCCTGCTATGCCGAGACGCTCCGCGCGGCCGAGGTCGAGCCCGACGCGGAGATTCGCCGGCGCTCGATCCTCGAGCAGCTCGACGAGATCGGAGGCTGGCGCGACCCGGCCGGCGTGCTCGAGGAGGTCGTCCACCTCGTCGAGTGGCCGATCGTCCTCGAAGGGAGCTTCGACGAGCGCTTCCTCTCGCTGCCGCGGCGGGTGATCGAGACGGCGATGCAGTCCCACCAGCGCTACTTCCCGCTCGCGGGCGCCCGCTTCGCCTTCGTCGCGAACGGCGGCGACTCGGCAGTCGTCCGCGCCGGGAACGACGGCGTGCTCGAGGGGCGGCTCGAGGACGCCTCGTTCACGTTCGAGCGCGACGTCGCCGTCGGCATCGAGGAGCTCGCGCGGCGGCTCGGCTCGATCACTTTCGTCGCGGGCGCGGGGAGCTTCGCCGACAAGGCGGAGCGGCTCGTCCGGCTCGTCGAGGCGCTCGGCGGGGGAGAGGCCTCGCGCGAGGCAGCCCGGCTCGCGAAGGCCGACCAGGCCGCGGAGCTCGTACGCGAGTTTCCCGACCTCGAGGGCCACATCGGCGCCGAGTACGCGCGGCTTGCCGGCTACCCGGAGGCCGTCTGCGCCGCGATCGACGAGCAATACCTGCCGGACGCGGCGGGCGGGCCGCTGCCGCAGACGGAGGCGGGGCGCGTGCTCGCGGCTGCGGAGAAGATCGATCTCCTCACCGTCGCCTTCGCCCTCGGCGAGTGGCCTTCGGGGTCTCGCGACCCTTACGGGCTGCGGCGGGCGGCCATCGGCCTCTGCCGGCTCGCGGTCGAGGGCCGGCTGGCGCTGGAGGTCGGCCCGCTCGTGCGGCGCGGCCTTGCGCTCCTCGTCGAGCAGCAGGCGGAGGTGAAGGAGGATCCGGTCGCCGAGGTCTCCGGCTTCGTCCTCGAGCGGCTCGAGGGGTTGCTGGACATCCCGGTCGAGTTCTCGCGCGCCGCGCGCGGAAGCGCAGTCGCGGAGCTGGGCGCGATCGCCGAGCTCGCGCGAGCGCTAGCGCGCGACGCTTCCTCGGAGGCGTTCGAGCGCGCCTACGTCGCCTACGACCGGGCCGACCGGCTCGCGGGCCGCGCCGAGGGCACGGCGCCTAAGCTCGACCCCGCGCTCGCAACTGAGCCGGCCGAGCTCATGCTCGTCGAGGCGCTGGCGGCGGCCGGCCCCCAGATCGAGGCGGCGGTCGCGGCCCGCGACTTCGGGTCGGCGCTCGAGGCGGCCGCGGAGCTCGGGCCGCCGGTCGACCGCTTCTTCGACGAGGTGCTGGTCATGGCCGACGACGCCAGGGTGCGCGCGAACCGGCTGCGGCTCCTCCTCGACGTGCGCGACGCCGTCGGTGCGCTCGGCGACCTCTCGCAGATCCCTCGCTGAGCGGAGGCCGCACGGGGCGCAGCGAACGTCGC
>JBGPNP010000389.1:0-2797 GCA_041487575.1 Gaiellaceae bacterium
AGTGGTCGCCACCGCAAATACGGCCCCGCCTGGCCGGCTGCAAACCGGCGCATCCCCGCGTCCTCAGTCGGCCCCATACCGGCTTGGTATGGGGCCTCCCTGCGTCCTTGGGCTGCTTGCTTTTCGGGCGGCCAGACGAGACCGTACTAACGGTGGAGACCACTAAGTGGCTCGCTGATGCACTCGATCGAGGAGCTCCGCGCCCTCGCCGAGGAGGCCCTCGGCTCGCTTCCGTTCGCCGCCGAGCTCGGCCTGCTCGAGGAGGTGCTGCGCTACTCGCTCCTGGGCGGCGGCAAGCGCATCCGGCCCGTGCTCTGCCTCGCCACCGGCGAGGTACTGGGCCGGAAGCCCGAGGAGCTCCTGCCGGCCGCCTGCGCCCTCGAGCTCGTCCACACGTTCAGTCTCGTGCACGACGACCTGCCTGCGCTCGACGACGACGACCTCCGTCGAGGGCAGCCGAGCGCCCACGTCCGCTTCGGCGAGGGCGTGGCCATCCTCGCGGGCAACGCACTCCTGACCGAAGCCTTCCGCTGCGTGCTCTCGTATCCCTCGTCCGAGCCCGCCCGCGTCCTGGCCAACGCCACGGCGGGCATGATCGGCGGCCAGTACGTCGACATCACGACCGACGGCGACCTCGACGGGGACGGCCTGGCGGCGCTGCACCGGCTGAAGACGGGGAAGCTCCTCGGCGCCTGCGTGGGGTGCGCTCTCGCGGTGGCTGGGCTTCCGGAGGAGGAGCGGCGGCTCTGGCGGGCGTTCGCCGACGAGGTCGGGCTTCTCTTCCAGATCGTGGACGACATCCTCGACGCCACCGGCACGGCCGAGGAGCTCGGCAAGACCCCCGGCAAGGACGAGGCCGCAGGCAAGATCACCTACGTCTCGCTCTACGGTCTCGACCGCGCGCGCGAGATCGCCGACGAGGCGCGGGCGCGGGTAAGCGAGCGGCTCGCCGCCCTCCCCGGCGACACGAGCGTCCTCGCGGGGCTCGTCGCGGCGATCCGAGAGCGGCGGGCGTAGGGCCGCGCCCCGGCTTCCTTCGCCGTGCAGCACCCGCACCAGCGGCGGGACTTGACCCGCTTTTGCAGGAGATTTTTCACACCTTGGCTGCCCCAGTGCCGCCGGACCGCCCGTATAAGCTGTTCCCGTGAAGAAGCGGCTGGACCTTCTCCTCGTCGAGCGCGGCCTCGCTCGCACCCGTTCCCACGCTCAGGCTCTCGTCATGGCCGGCCGCGTCAAGGGCTACTCGAAAGCCGGCGCAGAGGTGGACGAGGCGGCCGAGCTCGAGGTCGAACCGGGCCCCCGCTTCGTCTCGCGCGGCGGCGACAAGCTGGCGGGCGCGCTCGCAGCGTTCGGTATCGGCGTCGAGGGCGAGGAGTGCCTCGACGTCGGCGCCTCGACCGGCGGCTTCACCGACTGCCTCCTCCAGGCCGGCGCAGCCCGGATCTGCGCGGTCGACGTCGGCTATGGCCAGCTCGACCCGAGGCTTCGCTCCGACCCGCGCGTGACGGTGCTCGAGCGGGTGAACGTCCGCCGCCTCTCCTGCGAGGACCTGCCGTTCCGGCCGGGCTTCGTCACCTGCGACGTCTCGTTCATCGGTCTCGCGAAGGCCCTCCCGCCTGCACTCGCCTGCGCCCGGGCGGGCTGGCGTGCGCTCGTCCTCGTCAAGCCGCAGTTCGAGGCGGGCCCGGCCGAGGTCGGCAAGGGCGGCGTCGTGCGCGACCCGGCGGTCCACCGACGCGTCCTCGACGCGCTCCGTGCGGCGGCGCCGGCGTGGGGAGCGGAGGTCGTCGGCGAGGTCGAGTCGCCGCTCCTCGGCCCGAAGGGAAACCGTGAGTTCTTCCTCTACCTCCGCGACCGGGACGAAGACCGCGTCGCCTAGAGCCGTCCGGCGGGCGGCCCTGGTCGCGCACGGCAGGCCCGAGATCCTCGGCGACGCGGTCGAGCACGTCCGTCGCTGCGCCGGCGAGGCAGGCGTCGAGCTCTTCGAGGGCGAGTGCGCCGAACCGGACGTCATCGTCGCGCTCGGCGGCGACGGGACGATGCTGCGGGCCCTGCGCGGCTGCCTCGCCGCGCCCGCACCGGTCTTCGGCATCAACTTCGGCCGCGTCGGCTTCCTCACGAGCATTCCCGGGAGCGAGCTCGACCGCGGCCTGGCACGGGTCTTCGCCGGCGACTTCAAGGTCGTCGAGCTGTGCACGCTCGCCGTCCGCTTCGACGGCGGTCCGGAGGTCGCAGTGAACGACGTCGTCGTCACGAGCTCACGGCCGGGCCGGATGGTCGAGCTGGAATGGGAGATCGGCGGCGAGGACCTCGGACGCCAGCCGTGCGACGGGCTGATCTGCTCGACGCCCACGGGCTCGACCGCGTACAACCTCTCGAGCGGCGGGCCCGTGATGATGTGGGGGCTCGATGCGATGGCGATCACGTTCGTCGCACCCCACTCGCTCCAGGCGCGGCCCCTCGTCGTTCCGCGCGGCCTCGGGCTTCGCGTCACGAACCGGACGCCCGACGTGCCGGTGAGCGTGCTCGTGGACGGCCACGCCGTCGCCGAGCTCGGGGCCGGCGAGCCGGCGGAGGTCGGTCTGGGCGCGGAGACGAGCCTGCTCGCGCTCCTCCCCGAAGTGACGTTCTTCACGCGGTACCACGACGTGTTCACCTAAGTGGTCGCCACCGCAAATACGGCCCCGCCTGTCCGGCTGCAAACCGGCGCATCCCGGCGTCCTCGGTCGGCCACATACCACGTGGGTATGCGGCCTCCCTGCGTCCTTGGGCTGCTTGGTTTTCGCGCGGCCAGACG
>JBGPNP010000390.1:0-2790 GCA_041487575.1 Gaiellaceae bacterium
ACGCCCCGGCCGCCGCGCCGCCGACTCAGGCGCCGACCGACCAGGGCACGCCGAACGCCCCGGCCGCCGCGCCGCCGCAGGCCGCCCCGATCCGCTCGGTCGCCGGCCCGGCCGAGGACGTCGCCGCCTTCCTCCGCGGGCGCGGGTTCGACGCCCGCGTCGCCGGCGGTCGCGTCGAGGTGCGCGGCGCCGAGGCAGCCGCGGTCGAGCGTGCGCTCGCCCACCGACCAGCGGGTGACGTCGCCGTTGTCCTCGCGACGCCGTAGGGGCGAGGCATTCCTCGCCCCCACTCGCGAGCCGCTAGGTCAGGTAGAAGTAGAGCGCGTGCAGCAGCTCGGCGGCCGGGCTCGTCGTATGGACGGAGACGTCCGACGGGACGTGCAGGAGCGCGTCCGTGTAGTTGAAGATGATCTTCACGCCGGCGCCGACGACGTCGTCGCAAATCTGCTGCGAGGCCTCCGACGGCACGGCGAGCACGGCGACGATGATGTTCCTCTCCCGGAGGACTTCCTTGAGCTTCGAGTAGTCGGTGACCGTCGTCGAGCCGATCGGCTGGCCGATCTTCGCCGGGTCGACGTCGAACGCCGCCGGGATGTTGAAGCCGTGGTCGGCGAACACGGTCGAGCTCGCGATCGCCTGGCCGAGCCGGCCGGCTCCGAAGAGCGCGATGTTGTGCTGTCCCTGCGTGCGGAGGATCTTGCGAATCTCCGCGCTGAGGGCCTCGACGTTGTAGCCGACCCCGCGCTTCCCGAACTTCCCGAAGCTCGAGAGATCGCGGCGGATCTGCGTCGCGTTGATGTTCGTGTACTCGCTGACCTCCTGCGAGGAAATGCGCTCCTTGCCCATCTTCTTCGCCTGAGTCAGGACCCGCAGGTACTGGCTCAGCCGGGCGGCGACGCCTACCGTCAGCCGATCCGACACGCGACTGCCTCCTTGGATTGCCGTCTTGGACTCCATAGCTTGTGACCGAGCATACCGATTTGACGAGAAGGGTTACGAAGGTACCGTCGTCGACTTTGTGCAAACCCTATCTTTGCAACTTTCGCCGCAAAGCGTCGGGATGGACGAAATACGTGAAGGCCTCCTCGCCGTCCACGAGGACGACCGGGATCCGTTCCCGGTAGCGGGCCTCGAGCGCCGGGTCGCCGCTGATGTCGGTCTCCTCGAGGTCGAAGTCGATCTCCGCGCGGACGCGCTCGAGGACGAGCCGCGCGCTCTCGCAGAGATGGCAGCCGCTCGCCCCGTAGACGTGGACCGAGCGGCGGTTACGGGTAGAGCCCACGGATGAGGGTCGCCTCGGCGACGCGCCCGACAGCGAACGTGTAGGCCGCCTGGCGCATCGAGATCCCCCGGTCGTCGTGGGCACGCCACGTCTCCATGAAGGCCCGGGTCATGATGTCGTTCAGCTTCGCGTTGACCTCGGCTTCCTTCCAGAAGTACTCCTGGAGCCCCTGGACCCACTCGAAGTACGAGACGACGACACCGCCCGCGTTCGCGAGCACGTCGGGGAGGATGAAGACGCCGCGGTCGTCGAGGATCTCCTCCGCCTCGAGGGTGAGAGGCGCGTTCGCGCCCTCGCAGATGATCGGCGCCTAGACGTCGACCGCGTTCGCGCGCGTGATCACCTGCTCGTGCGCGCAGGGTGCGAGCACGTCGCACTCGAGCGCGAGGAGCTCGGCATTCGTGATCGCCTCCGTGCCGGCGAGGCCCGCGAGGGCGCCCGCCTCCCCCTTGTGGGCGACGGCAGCGCCGACGTCGATTCCGTCCGCGTTGAAGATGCCGCCGCCGGTGTCGGAGAGGGCGATCACCTTCGCCCCCTCCTCGTGGAGGAAGAGCGCGACGTTCCGCCCGACGGTCCCGAAGCCCTGGATCGCGACCGTCGTCCCCTCGACCCCCGTCCCGCGCTTTCGCAGCGCCTCGCGGATGCAGTAGGCGGCTCCCCGGGCGGGCGCCTCGGCGCGACCGGCCGAGCCGCCGAGATGGACGGGCTTTCCGGTGACGACGCCGAGCACGGAGTAGCCCTTGTTCATCGAGTACGTGTCGAAGATCCAGGCCATGACCTGCGGGTTCGTCCCGATGTCCGGTGCGGGGATGTCGACCTCGGGGCCGATCAGGTTGACGATCTCCGAGGTGTAGCGCCGCGTCATCCGCTCGAGCTCGCCCGGGGAGAGCGCCTTCGGGTCGCACACGATGCCGCCCTTCGCGCCGCCGAAGGGGAGGTTCATGAGCGCGCACTTCCAGGTCATCTGCATCGCGAGGGCCTTGAGCTGCCGCCTGGAGACCTCCGCGTGGTAGCGAAGCCCGCCCTTCGACGGGCCGCGTGCGACGTTGTGCGTTATCCGGAAGCCTTCGAAGGCGCGCACCGAGCCGTCGTCCATCCGCACCGGGACCGAGACGCTGACCACCTTCTTGCACTCGGAGAGGACGGCGAGCATGTTGTCCCCGATGCCGATGATGCGGCCGATCCGCCGGAGCTGCTCCCGCGCCATCTGCCACGGGTCTTCCCTCGCCGCCGGGGGAGGCGCCTCGCTCACCGTCACGGTCTCTCCTTCGTCGGGGATGGGATGGTGAAGATTGCCTGCGCGGGGAGGATGGCGGGGCGACTAGGACGCAGAGGCGTAGGCATCGAGGGCAAGATAGCCCGGGCAGAGGATGGGCTCGAGGAAGCGGGCCGCCGACGCGATCATGGCTGCGTTGTCGGTGCAGAGAGCGAGCGGCACGAGGGCAGCCCCGGGAAGCGCCGAGCGGAGCTCCGAGTTCGCTGCGACGCCGCCGACGACGGCGATCCGC
>JBGPNP010000391.1:0-2777 GCA_041487575.1 Gaiellaceae bacterium
CAACGTCCTCTCCCCGCTCGACGCGTCGAAGGTCCCGCTGTACGAGAAGAACTACGACGTCTTCAAGCACAAGAAGTGGTGGGAGTCGGACGGGAAGCTCTGGGGCATCCCCTTCACCTGGGGCTCCTGGGTGATGGTCTACAACCCGGACCAGATGCCGAAGCCCTCGTCGTGGCAGGACCTCCTCAGCCCGAAGCTCAAGGGGAAGATCGCCATCATCGACGACCCGAACTGCGCCATGCTCGTCGGGTCGCGCGTCCTCGGCTACGAGCCGCCCGACCTGACGAAGGACCAGGTCGGCTCGATCATCGACTTCTACCGCGAGGTGCGGAAGAGCGCCCGCACGATTGCCGGATCGATGGGCGACGTCGCCAATCTCTTCACGTCCGGCGAGGTGATCGCCTGCATCCCGCCGGTGAACACGCTCGAGGGCCTAATCAAGCAGGCGGGCGGCAACGCGGCCTCGGCCGTCCCGAAGGAGGGAAGCGCGACCTTCTGCGACGCGTGGGCGATCCCGCCCGACACGAAGGACACCGAGTCGGCGTACGCATGGATCAACCACACGCTTACGCCCGAGGTGCAGGCATACGCGGGCGACTCGCTGACGCAAGGGATCACCCAGCCCGACGCGGTGCCGCTGCTCAGCGCTGCGACGCGGGAGATCTTCCCGTACGACAACATCGACGCCTGGCTCGAGTCGGCCCCGCTCTACTCGCTCCCGAAGGAGGACGACCCGAACATCGTCAACTTCCAGGGCTGGCTCGACGCCTGGGCGGCCTTCAAGGCCGAGGGCTCGTGAGGTCGAGGCGCCGGAGCAGACACACATGACGGAGAGCGCGTTCGCCCGGCCCCCGTCACTGCTCCGGCGCCTTTCCGCCCACCGGGTCGTCGTCGCCTGGGCCCTCTGCCTGCCCGCGGCCGGGTTCCTGGCAGCCTTCCTGCTCGTCCCGGTCGGGAACCTCGGCGTCACGTCGCTCTGGCGGACGCAGTACTACCACGTCACTCATGACTGGAACCTCGACCAGTTCAGGCAGATCCTCGAGAAGCCGGGCGTCGTCACGACTCTCGAGCGCTCGATCTGGACCGGCCTCGTCGTCGCCTCCGTGACGCTCGTCGTCGCCTTCCCGGTCGCCTGGTTCCTCCGCTTCAAAGCGGGCGCGTGGAAGACGCCGCTCCTAGGGGTCATCGTCACGGTGCTCTTCTCGAGCTACCTCGTCCGGATCTACGCCTGGCGGACGCTCATGGGGCGGGAGGGCGCGCTCAACTGGTTCCTGCAGACGATCCACGCCACGGACCACCCGCTCCTTTTTCTCTTCTACAACCGCTTCGCCGTCGTCGTCACGCTCGTCCACATCTTCCTGCCGTTCGCCATCCTCCTCCTGCTCGCGTCGCTCGACGGGCTCGACGACGACGTCGTCGAGGCGGCGCGTGTCCTGGGCGCGCGCGGCTGGCAGTCGATCGCGCTCGTCGTCCTGCCGATCATCTCCCGCGGGGCGTTCGGCGCCTTCGCCTTCACCTTCATCCTCGCGGCCGGCGACTACGTGACCCCGCAGCTCGTCGGCGGCACGTCGGGGACGCTCCTCGGGTCCCTCATCTCGATCCAGTTCCTGCCGAACGGCGACTACTCGCACGGCTCGGCGATCTCGCTCGTCTTCCTCGGGACGCTCGCCGCCTGCACGCTCGGGCTCTTCGCGGTCTCCCGGCTAGCCTACCGGCTCGCCAGATGAATATCCGCGAAAAATGCTGCGCATTTTTCGCGGGTCTTGGTTTGCCCCTTCGCTTCGCTCGGGAGGATGTTCACAGGGAGGTTGGCCTATGAGCGTCCGTGATCTTCTCTTCCGGCTGTACGTGGCGGTTGTCCTCGTCTTCCTGCTCGCGCCGGTCGTCGTCATCATCCTCTTCTCCTTCAACCGCGACCGGAGCCTGACCTTCCCGATCCGAGGTCTCACAGCGCACTGGTACGGCGCGGCGTTCCACAACAGCACGGTGATCGCGGCGCTCGAGAACAGCCTCACGATCGGCGGCGTCATGATCGGGCTCGTCGCTCTGCTCGGGACGCCGGCGGCCTGGGCGATCGCGCGGCACCGCTTCCCGGGGCGAGGGGTGCTCCTCGCGACGATCGTCGCTCCGCTCGCCATGCCTGGGCTCTTCATCGGCGTCGCGCTGCTCACGTTCTTCGTCGCGATCGGCATCGGGCTCTCGCTCCGGACGGTGGTCGTCGCCCACGTGATCTACACGCTCGGCTTCTACGTCCTCGTCGCGAGCTCTCGCTTCGCTGGGCTCGACGCCGCCTACGACGAGGCGGCCCGCACCCTGGGCGCGTCGAAGCTCCAGTCGCTCCGGCTCGTGATCTGGCCGCTTGTCCGGCCCGCCCTGCTCGCCGCGCTCGCCCTCTGCCTCGCCCTCTCGCTCGACGAGTTCGTCATGACCTTCTACGTCATCGGGCCGGAGAACACCTTGCCGATCTTCATCTTCTCCGCGGTCCGGCAGACCGTCTCGCCACAGATCAACGCCGTCGCGACCGTTCTCCTCGTCGTCTCGTGGCTGACGGTCGCTGCGGCGGCGCTCGTGGCACGCGGGCTCGGGCGACGCCGGCGCGTCGGCTCCCTCGTCGAGGTCGTGGCCCAACGGTGAGCTCTCCGCGAAAAATGCTGCGCATTTGCCGCGGGGGTATCCGTGCGGAATGTTGCGCGTTTCGCGCGGGCGTCGGTTTGTCCCGTCGCGTCGCTCGGGAGGATGTTGTAGGGAAGGCCGACAGATGAGCGCGGCGGTCGGGC
>JBGPNP010000392.1:0-2763 GCA_041487575.1 Gaiellaceae bacterium
AGTGGACGCACGACGGCCGCCTGCGCGCGCCGGTCTACCAGGGCCTGCGCGAGGACAAGGCCCCGGAGGAGGTACGGCGAGAGCTTCCGGGCGAGCAGCCGGCGACGCCGATTCCGGAGGTGCTCAAGAAAGGGAAGCGCGTCCTGCGGCTCTCCAATCTCGACAAGCCCTTCTGGCCGGAGGAGGGGATCACCAAGAGCGACCTGATCGCCTACTACCGCGACGTCGCGCCGCTGCTCGTCCCGCACCTTCGGGGCCGGCCCTTCACGATGAAGCGCTACCCGGACGGCTGGCAGGGCAACCACTTCTTCCAGAAGGACGCTCCCAAGCACATGCCGGAGTGGATCCCGCGCTGGACGTATTCGACCGTCGCGCGCGAGACGCGCAAGCCCCGGACGATCGAGTCGCCGCTCGTGAACGACGAGCTCGCCCTCCTCTGGATGGCGAACATGGGCTGCATCGACATGAACGCGTGGTACTCGCGAGTCGACCGCCCCGACCGCCCCGACTGGGTGCTCTTCGATCTCGACCCGCCCGAGGGTGGCGGCTTCCGCGACACCGTCCGCGTCGCCCTCCTCGTCAAAGGCGCGCTCGACTCGCTCGGCCTGGAGAGCTTCCCGAAGACGTCGGGCTCGAAGGGGATGCACATCCTCGTCCCCGTCGCGCGCCGGCACACGTACGCCGAGACGCGGCGGCTCGCGGAGGTCGTCGCCGGAGCGCTCGAGCGCGCTCATCCCGGTCTCGTGACGACCGCCTTCCGCAAGGAGAAGCGCCGCGGCGTCCTCATCGACGCGAACCAGAACGGCGAGGGGAAGACGATCGCCTCGGTCTACTCGGTTCGGCCGAGGGCGGGGGCGCCCGTCTCGACGCCGCTCCGCTGGGACGAGGTGACCGAGGACCTCGACCCGCGCGACTTCACGATGGAGGTCGTCCTCGGCCGAGTGGAGCGCCACGGCGACCTCTACGCGCCCGTGCTCGAGCGGAAGCAGTCCCTCTCGGCCGCGCTCCGCCTGCTCGGTCGGCGAGCGAGGGCCTAGGACGTGGAGGCCGGTCAGGGCGGCGTTGCCGGCCGGTGTGCCAAGGTCTGCGCGTGATCCACGACACGATCGTCGCGCTCGCGGCCCTCGGTGTTGCCGGCCAGGCGTTCCTCGCCGTGCTGATCGCCGCCGTCGGCGCCTCCGTCTGGTTCCGCGCCCCCCTGCGGGCGGTGCGCTCGGCGCTCTGGGGCTACGAGTTGTGGGCAGCGTTCATCGTTGCTGCGATCGGGACCGGCGGCAGCCTCTTCTTCTCGGAGATCGCCCACTTCGTGCCGTGCGAGCTCTGCTGGTTCCAGCGGATCTGCATGTATCCACTCTCGATCGTCACCCTGCTCGCCGCGGTCACGGGCGAGTACCGCATCGCCCGCTACCTGCTCCCGCTGCCGCTCGTGGGAGCCGGCGTCTCCGTCTACCACCTCCTCGTCGAGAACGGCGTCGCCGGCCAGAGCTCAGCCTGCTTCGTCTCCGCGCCAGGTGGTTGCGCGACCAAGTGGATCAACGAATTCGGGTACATGACGATCCCGACGCTCGCTCTCACCAGCTTCTTGCTCCTCGTGGGGCTCCTGGGGCTGGCCGCCACCGGAAGCGACTAGGGCACAGCTCGCCATGGTCGAGTGGTTCCGCGCGCGCGGGCTCCCCGCCCGGCTCGCGCCGGACAGGCGGAAGCAGCCCGGCCTCAGCGCCCGTGCGCCAGGCGCCAGCGGGCGAAGCCCAGGAGGTTCTGGCAGCGCTCGGTCGTCAGGTAGTCGGCGACCTCGAGCTCCAGCTTCTCCAGCTCCTGCCGAGCCTTCAGCGTCTGGTGGGCGACGAGGCTCTCCGTGTTGCAGACGTGCGTCCCACCCTGGATCTGGGCCGTCGGGACGCTCAGTCCGCACTCCGGGCAGCGCGTATAGCCGTAAACGGAACCAAGCATGTCGCGTCTGTCACGTTATCGGCGAAAAGCCGCCGAAGATTAGGGGTCTTGCATCCCCCTTTTGCGCGTTTTAGGCGCTGCCGGGCGACCCAGCATCTCCGGCTCCAGGAGGGCGCGGAAAGCCTGCCGGGAAGCGCTCGTGGCTCCAGTCCTATGATCTGGCGCATGCGCGGGACCGGCAAGGCGGTGCGGGTGGAGCGCCTGCGAGTCGTGCGCGGCGGGCGCGTCGCCCTTCGCGATGTCTCGCTCACGGTCGAGCGCGGGACGGTGACGGGCCTCCTCGGGCCGAGCGGCTCCGGGAAGACGACGCTCATGCGCGCGCTAGTCGGCGTCCAGATCGTCCAGGGTGGCACGGTCGAGGTGCTCGGCGAGCCGGCCGGGTCTCCCGGGCTGCGCGCCCGCGTGGGCTACGTAACCCAGGCGCCGTCGGTCTATCGCGATCTGACCGTTCACGAGAACCTCGCCTACTTTGCGCGCGTACTGGGTGCCGGGCGGGAGCGGGTCGAGGCTGTGCTCGGCACTGTCGGGCTCCAGGAGGAGGCGGGCCGCGCCGTGCGGCGGCTCTCGGGCGGCCAGGTGGCGCGCGTCTCGCTCGCGACGGCGCTCCTCAACGAGCCGGAGCTCCTCGTTCTCGACGAGCCGACCGTGGGTCTCGACCCCGTGCTGCGCCGCGATCTCTGGAACGCCTTCCATGCGCTCGCGGCCGCGGGGGCGACGCTGCTCGTCTCGAGCCACGTCATGGATGAGGCAGCCCGGTGCGATGCGCTCCTCCTCCTGCGCGAGGGTCTCGTCCTCGCCGCTCTCACGCCGGAC
>JBGPNP010000393.1:0-2749 GCA_041487575.1 Gaiellaceae bacterium
CGCCGAGAGCGACCCAGCGGGCGATCCGGCGGCGGCCGCCGCGTCGTCCTCGAAGGCGTGGCATGGGCAACCGGTGTTCGTCGCCCTCGGCGTTGACTCCTTCTCAGGGAGAGTCCCCGAGGGACTGTCCCTGCACTTCGCCGCCGCGACCGACTTGGCGGGCGCGGCCCAGGGCGGCCGCTAGAGTGCGAGCGTTTAGGGAAGGGGCCCACGGGGGAAACCGGCTGTTTCCCCCGTGAGAGCGAGGCCGGCGGCGAAGCCGCCGCGAGCGTTAGATCGAGCGGGCGTGCAGCTCGCGCAGCTTCTTCATCTCACCCGCGTCCGGGCCATGGTTCTCGGGCCCCGGCACCTCCATCACGGCGGGCAGGCCCTGGAGCGCAGGGTGGCCGAGGAAGACGCCGAGCTGCTCGCCCATCAGTCCCTCGAGGATGTTGGCGTGCCGGTCGCGGTTCGAGCCGAGCGGCGCCTGCGCGTCGTTGACGTGCAGCGCGCGCAGCCGGTCGAGGCCGATTCGCGTATCGAGGTCCTCGAGCATCCGGTCGAGCTCGCCCCGGTCGGTGACGTCGAAGCCGGAGACCCAGAGGTGGCACGAGTCGAGGCAGATCCCGAGCCGCGGGTGTCGGTCGAGCGCCTCGTAGAGCGCGGCCAGCTCGTCGAGCGAGCGGCCGATCGTGCCCCCCGCGCCCGCCGAGTTCTCCATCAGCAGCCAGGTCGTCTGCGAGCAGCGCTCGAGCGCCTGCGCGAGCGCCGGCACGACCCGCTCCAGGCCCGCCTCGAAGCCGGCCCCCTGGTGGGAGCCGACGTGGAAGACGACCGCGTCGGCCTCGATCGCGCACGCGGCGTCGACGGTCGAGCGGAGGGTGCTGACGCTCTTGCCGTAGAAGTCGTCGTTCGGAGTGGCGAGGTTGACGAGGTAGAGCGCGTGGACGAGCACGCCGCCGATCCCGAGCTCCCGCCGCCGCTCGCAGAACGCCGCCAGGTCGGCCGGGTCGTGCTCGGGAAACCGCCACGCGCGCGGGCTCTGCACGAAGAGCTGCATCGAGTCGACGCCGAGCTCGGCGGCGCGGTCGAGCGCCTTCTTGACCCCGCCTCCGCAGTGGGCGCCGAACAGCACGCCTCTACGATACGGACGGGATGACCGTCCGCGTCCGCATGGCTCCGAGCCCGACCGGCTTCCTGCACATCGGCGGCATCCGCACCTTCCTCTTCAACTGGCTCTTCGCCCGTGGGCGCGGCGGCGAGTGCCTGCTCCGGATCGAGAACACGGACACGAGCCGGGAGGTCGCCGAGGCGACCGAGCAGATCCAGCGCTCGCTGCAGTGGCTCGGGACCGACTGGGACGGCCCCGTCACGTTCCAGCTCGACGCGATGGAGCGCTGCGGCGGGCTCGCCCGGCAGCTCGTCGAGGAGGGCAAGGCGTACGAGGACGAAGGCGCGATCCGCTTCCGCATGCCGGACGAGGGGGTCACCGCATGGGACGACGCTGTCCTGGGCCGGATCGAGGTCCCGAACGCGCAGCTCGAGGATCTCGTCATCGTCCGCTCGGACGGCCGCGCGACCTACAACTTCGCGAACCCGGTCGAGGACATGGACGAGCGGATCACGGACGTGATCCGCGGCAGGGACCACATCTCGAACACGCCGAAGCAACTCCAGATCCTCCAGGCGCTCGGCCACGAGCCCCCGGTCTACGCGCATGTCCCCGACGTGCTCGGCAACGACGGGAAGAAGCTCTCGAAGCGCCACGGGGCCACGTCGATCGACGAGTTCCGCACCGCCGGCTACATCCCGTCGGCGCTGATGAACTTCCTCGCGCTCCTCGGCTGGGCGCCCGACGGCGAGACGACGGTCATGCCGCCCGAAGAGCTCGTCCGGCGCTTCTCGCTCGACCGTGTCGGCGCGAGCCCCGCGACGCTCGATTACGAGAAGCTCGACTGGATGAACGGCGTCTACCTACGGGCGATGCGCCCGGAGGAGTACGCGGACGCGCTCGTCTCGTACCTGCGCGAGCAGGGCTACGACTGGCCCGAGGACCGGGTTCGAGCCGCCGCGCCGCTCGTCCAGGACAAGATCGAGCGGCTCGGGCAGTTCCCCGGGTTCGCCGGCTTCCTCTTCGGGCCGGTCGAGTCGGACGCGGTACAGCTCGACGGCGGCGGGGAGATGCTCGCGGGCGCCGAGGAGGCGCTGGCCGCGCTCGAGCCGTTCACGGCCCAGGCGATCGAGCAGGCGCTGCGGCAGCTCGCCGACCGGCTCGGGCAGAAGCCGCGCCAGGCGTTCCAGCCGATCCGGATCGCCGTCACCGGCTCGAAGGTCTCACCGGGCCTGTTCGAGAGCATCGAGCTGCTCGGACGCGACGAGGCGCTGGCCCGGATCAGGGCCGCGCGGGCGTAAGTTTACGGCCGGTAGGCCAGGTACCCGCCCGCGACGAGCCCGAGCCCGGCCGCCCAGAGCGGCCAGAGGATCAGCACGGCTCCGGCGACGAACGCCGCGACCCCGAGGAACGTGAGGGCGGTCGCGGCCGCGGCGGCCCTCGGGAACTCCGCGGGCGGCGATGCAGCCGGTGCGCGGCTCGTCAGCCGCATTCGGGCGAGCCGGACGCGGAAGAGCGAGCCCCGCCACTCGAGCAGCAGCTCGTGGGCGCCCTCGCGTCCGCGCAGCTCGATCGCCTCGGCGATGTCGCCTGTCGCGTCGCGCGCCTCGGCGAGCGCGTCCGCGAGCTCATCGTGCCGCTCCCGGGCGCCCGCCAGCG
>JBGPNP010000394.1:0-2746 GCA_041487575.1 Gaiellaceae bacterium
CTGAAAGACGATCTCATCGTCGCGCTCGCCCGCTTCGGGCTCGTCCCCTCGGTCGGTCGGTGCGAGACGACGTTCCGGGCGAAGACGGGCGACCGCAAGTATCCGTTCTGGCTCCTCACGCTCTGCCGCGTGTCTCCGTGGAGTCCCCTCGAGTGGGACCGGGGGGTCGAGCAGCGGCTCAACGCGCGCTCCACGGGCGATCTCGTCTGGGCGCGGGTGACAGGCGTCCACGAGATCCCGGCCACGCCCCTCGTCTACGACTTCTCCGTCCCCGGGCTCGAGAACTTCTGGGCAGGCACCGGGGTCATGGCCGCGAATACCTACGGCCCGAGGATGAGGCCGCACGACGGCCGCGCCATCCCGACCTTCATGCGCCAGGCGCTCGAGAACAAGCCGCTGACCGTCTTCGGGGATGGCTCGCAGACGCGGAGCTTCTGCTACGTCGACGACCTCATCCGCGGCCTCTACCTGCTCGCCGAGAGCGACGAGCACCTGCCCGTGAACATCGGGAACCCCAACGAGATGACGCTGCTCGAGCTCGCCGGCGCGGTCCTTCGCGTGACCGGCTCGGCGAGCGAGGTCGTCTTCGAGGCGCTGCCCGTGGACGACCCGCAGGTGCGTCAGCCCGACATCACGCGGGCGCGCCAGGTGCTCGGCTGGGAGCCCGAGGTGCCGCTCGAGGAGGGCCTGCGGCGCATGATGAGGAGCCTCGGCCTCGAGCCTGCCCCCGGGGGCGTGGGTGCGTAAGCCGGCCGCGCTTGCGGTCGTCGTCCTGCTCGTTCTCGCCCTCGCACAGACCGCCGCCGGCTCGTCCCGGCTCCAGATCGGCATGTACGACGAGGCGCAGACGCTCTTCGGGGATCCCGACGTCACCTTCCCGATCCTCCAGCGGCTCGGCGTCGAGACGCTGCGTGTCAACCTCTACTGGTACCGCGTCGCGCCCTTCCAGCCGACCGAGCCCGCCAACCCGGCCTCCATCCCGTACGACTGGGATCTCTACGACCGGACGGCGCTTTACGCGCAGCAGTTCGGCATTCGCCTCGTCTTCTCCATCTTCGGCACGCCCGACTGGGCGAACGGCGGCAAGGGCTTCAACTACGCGCCCGACAAGATGACCGCCCTGCGCGCCTTCGCGCTCGCGGCGGCGCGTCGCTACTCGGGGCAATATGCCCGCCCGGACGGCGTGACGCTGCCGGTCGTCGATCAGTGGATGGCCTGGAACGAGCCGAACCAGCCGACGTTCCTCAAGCCTCAGTGGGTGAAGGATGCGAGCGGGAACTACGTCCCCCAGAGCGCGCGCACCTACGCACGCATGTGCAACGCGATCATGAGCGGCGTCCACGCCGCCGGCCGCGAGGTGCATGCCCAGGAGACGGTCGCCTGCGGCGTCACGAGCCCGCGCGGGAACAACATCGGCAGCGGGACCCGCGGCTCCGTGTCGCCGCTTGTCTTCCTCGACGCGATGGCGAAGGCGGGCGCGAAGTTCGACGTCTACGCCCACCACCCGTACGCCGGGTCGCGGCTCGAGACGCCGGACGACCGGCCGCCGGCGCGCACCGCCGTCTCGCTCGGCAACATCGACGACCTGATCGCCGAGCTGGACAAGCTCTACGGCAAGAAGATGCACGTCTGGATTACCGAGTACGGCTACCAGACGAACCCGCCCGACCCGCTCTTCGGCGTCACCTGGAAGCAGCAGGCCGACTATCTGACCGAGGCCTACGCGCTCGCCCGGGCCAATCCGCGCATCGACATGATGCTCTGGTTCCTCCTCCGCGACGAGCCGGACGTCTCCGGCTGGCAGTCGGGCCTGTTCACCGCGGACGGGAGGAAGAAGCCCGCCTTCGCCGCGTTCAGGAACCTGCCGCGCTAGTCGCGGACTAGGCCCCTAGAGCAGGCTCTCGTAGAGCGCGAGCGTCCGGTCGGTCATCCGCCCGACCGAGAAGCGCTCCCGGGCGCGGCGGCGACCGGCCTCGCCCATCGCGCTCGCCCGCGCCGGGTCGGCGAGGAGCCCCGCGAGCGCGGACGCGAGCGCCCGCCAGTCGCCTGCCTCGAGGAGGAGACCCGTCTCACCGTCCGCAACGACTTCGGGCACGGCGCTCACGCGGGTCGCAGCCACCGGGAGCCCGGCGAGCATCGCCTCGAGGAGCACGAGGCCGAAGCCCTCCCAGCGCGAGCTGTGAACGAAGACGTCCGCGCGCTCGAGCCAGGCGGCGATCTCGACCCGGCCGGGGAAGACGACGCGGTCACCGACGCCGAGGTCCTGGGCCAGCGCTTTCGTCACGGCCTCGAGGGGGCCGATGCCGAGGATCGCGAGGGACGCCCTTCCGTCCGCCGCCGCGAACGCGCGCAGCGCGGTCGCATGGTCCTTCTGCTCGGCCAGCCTCCCGACCGCGAGCACGAGCGGCGCGCCGTCAGGGATGCCGGCCTCCGCCGGGCTCACCTCCGAGCGGGTCTCCGGCAGCCGGTCGAGGCCGTAGTGGATCGTCTCGATCTTCTCCGCTGGAAGGCCCGCCGACTCGACGAGGAAGCGGCGGACGGCGTTCGAGATGGCGACGATCCGGCGGGCGCGCCGCGCGAAGGCGCGGTCGACGAGGCGGAAGGGCCCGAGGAGGTAGCGGTCGTCGTTGTGCCGCGTCGAGACGAGGGGGACGCCGAGCGCCCGCGAGGCGATCGCCCCGTAGACGTCCGCGTGGACGAGGTGCGTGTGCAGGAGGTCGGGCGCCTCGGCCCGCACGGCGAGGGC
>JBGPNP010000395.1:0-2733 GCA_041487575.1 Gaiellaceae bacterium
ACGTGGCAAGGTTACGGCCGCACGTCGTCGGGAGGAGCCGGCAACCGGGAGGTGGAGCTCGTCGTGAAGGTCTTCCAGCTTGAGCGGAGCTTGC
Source organism: Gaiellaceae bacterium (assembly GCA_041487575.1). Taxonomy (GTDB): domain Bacteria; phylum Actinomycetota; class Thermoleophilia; order Gaiellales; family Gaiellaceae; genus JBGPNP01. The sequence goes on from JBGPNP010000395.1 coordinate 95, forward strand.
GGACGAAGGCGGGTCTCGAGATCCGGGACATCACCGAGGAAGTCAGGCAGGCCGTCGCGGAGAGCGGCGTTCAGAACGGGATCGCGTGCGTCTACTCGCCGCACACGACCTGCTGCGTGCGCGTGAACGAGTTCGAGCAGGGGTTCCTCGAGGACTTCATCCGGCTGCTCCGGCGGCTGGTGCCGAGCGAGAAGTACTACGCCCACGACGACTGGGACCGGCGGACAGAGAACATCTGCCCCGAGGACATGGACTTCGGGAACGGTCACTCGCACTGCATGGCGATGCTCCTCGGCCCTGCGGGCGAGTCGATCCCTGTCCGCGACGGAGAGCTCTGCCTGGGCACCTGGCAGCGCGTGGTCTTCATGGAGCTCGACCGCTCGCGCGACCGTCGCTGGATCGTCCAGGTCGTCGGCGACTAACGGCCTCCGGCGGGCAGCCGCCAACGCTCCGTCTCAGCCGAGCGGCACGAGACCTCGCTCGAGCGCGCGTCGCCCGGGGCGGCTAGCAATATGCCTCCACGGTGACTTCGAAGACCGCGTTCGGCGTGCCCGCGGCGCACCAGGCCGTCTCGAAGCGGCGCAGGCTCACGCCGACCACCGTCGCCAGCGGCCGGCCGTGCCCGAGCGGCGGCATGCCGCCGATGGCGAACCCGATCGCCTCGCGCACCTCCACAGCGCTCAGCCGACGGACGTCTGTGCCGAGAACTTTGCCGTCTCCAAGCGCCGGTCGCCTGTGCAGAGGCAGAGGACCGGGCCGTCCGCGACGAACACGAGCGACTCGACGATTTGTGCGACCCCGCTCTCGACGGCCGCCCTCGCGTCCGCCGCCGTCCGGGTCGAGTCGGCGAGCTCGCGCACTCCACCTCGAGGCCCTGGGCACGCAGCCGCTCCCGGACTCTGCGCCCGGTCGGGTGCACGGCCCGGCCCTATACGCCGGCGAGCGCCTGCAGCACCTCCTCCCCGTAGCGGTCGAGCTTCGCGGGGCCGACGCCGGGGATGCCCGCGAGCTCGCCGCGGCTCGCCGGCCTGGCGCGCGCGATCTCCCCGAGCGTCCGGTCGTGGAAGACGACGTAGGCCGGGACGCCGTCCGCGCGTGCCCGCTCGAGCCGCCAGCGCCTGAGCAGGTCGAAGACCGGGTCGCCCTCCGCCGGGGCCGGGGCCCCGTTCCCGGCGGGCTCTCCGCGCGCCCGGGCCGGCCGGAGGCCGAGCTCCGCCAGGAACCTGCTCGGCTTCCCCTGCGCCGCGCGGCTGAGGAACAGGTGGCGCCTGGCCCTGGTGATCCCGACGTAGAGGAGCCGGCGCTCCTCCGCGACCGCCTCCTCGTCGCGGGCCTGCCGGGCGGGGAGCTCCTTGTCCTCCAGGAGCGGCAGGAAGACGGCCTCGAACTCGAGTCCCTTCGCGCGGTGATAGGTGAGCAGGTGGACGCCGCGCTCCTCCCCGCCCGCGCCGAATCGCTCGCGCAGGTGCGCGAGGAAGTCGCCGACGCTCCGCGACCCGTCGTCGAACTCGCCGGCCAGCTGGACGAGCCGCGCAAGGTCCTCCTGCCGCGTCGTCTCGTACTCGCCCAGGCCTCCGGCGGGCCCGGGGACTAGGCCCAGCCGCCGAGCCGCCTCCCGAACCGTGGCGGCGACGTCGGTCGAGAGCGACGAGCCGAGCTCGGCCGCCACGCGCCGCGCCGCCTCGCGCTCGAGGAACGACCCGCCCCGCACCTGGTATGGGATCCCGGCGTCGGATAGAGCCTCCTCAAACTCCTCGGAGCGGGCGTTCGTCCGGTAGAGGACGGCGATCTCCTGGTACGGCGCGCCCTCCGCGGCGAGCACCCGGATCCGCTCGACGGCCGAGGCCACCTCTTCCTCGCGCGCAGGGAAGACGGAGAGCGCGACCGGCGGGCCGTCCGGCCGTGTCGCCCGCAGCACCTTGTCCGACCCGCCGAGCCCCGGGACGAGCCGGTTCGCGAGCTCGAGCACCTGCGGCGAGGAGCGGTAGTTCTCCTCGAGCCGAAAGACCGCTGCGTGCGGAAAGCGCCGCGGCAGCTCGAGCAGGTAGCGGGGGCTCGCGCCGGTGAACCCGTAGATCGCCTGGTAGTCGTCACCGACGACACAGAGCTCGTCGCGACCATCGAGCCAGCGCTCGAGGAGCTCCTGCTGCAGGAGGTTGACATCCTGGTACTCGTCGACGGTAAAGGCCCGGTAGCGGTCCCGGAGCTCCGCCCGGGCGGTGTCGTCCTCGTCGAAGAGCCGGATAGCGCCCTCGAGGAGGTCCTCGAAGTCCATCAGGCCGAGGCGCTCCTTGCGCCCCTCGTAGTCGCGGAAGACACGCGCCATGAGGTCGGGTGGGATCGGCGGCTTGCGCTCCCCCAGCGCGGCCCGGTAGGTCGCGGGCGTGAGACGCCGGTTCTTCGCCCACTCGACCTCCCCGGCGAGGTCGGCCGCCGGCCGGAAGCGGTACGCGCCCGGGAGCGAGTCGGCGATCCGGCGGAGAAGGAGCACCTTCGAGGGGAGCAGTCGCCACTCGCCGGGCCGGAAGTGGCGGAGCTGCGCGAGGGCGGCGGAGTGGAACGTCCGCGCGGCGACGCCCGAGACTCCCAGCGCCGCAAGGCGCGAGCGCATCTCGCCGGCCGCCTTGTCGGTGAAGGTG
>JBGPNP010000396.1:0-2728 GCA_041487575.1 Gaiellaceae bacterium
GCGTGCCCTCACGCCGGTCCGCGATCACGCGCGCGAGCAGCTGCCCGGCTGTGAGGTCGTAGGCGCGCACGCGGTAGCGCGAGAAGTCCTGCGCGGACACGTGCTCGATCAGGTAGAGCAGGCGGCCGTCCGGTGAGAGCGCGTCGAAGGCGAAATCGCCGCGAAGCATGAACGCCCGGCGGATCCGGAAGTTCCCCGTATTCAGGACGGCGAAGCGAGTCGCAGGCGCGAGGCCGCCCCTCGGGCCCTGGCCGAGGACGAGCGTGCGGCCGTCCACGGACAGTCCGCCGGTGGTGCCGTCGTAGGCGACGAGCGGCACGCCGAAGCTCCCGCGGAGCGCGCGAAAGCGTACGACGCGCCCGCCGTCGAGGCGCACGGCGGCGACGACCGTGTTGCGCCCCGCGGGCAGGGTGACGTAGCGGAGCTCGCCGCCCGGGGCGGCGATCCCGTCCCAGCCGATGCTCACGCCGGGCGACGGGCCGCCGTCCGCGAGCGCGCCGGCGGCGAGAGCGGCAGCAACCAGGCCGGCTGCGGCTGCCGGGAGTGCGCGTCGGATCATCTCGTCCTCCTCTGCGTCGGGATGCTCCTGCTACTACAGCGGCCGGGGCAGGAGAGGTCCCGGCGGAAGCTTCGCTCCAGGCGCTTGGTGGGCTAGCGCCTGAGGCGCGGCCCGGGCGGGGAGCGGGCCGCCGAACCACTAACCTCGGGGGCGTGCACGTCGAGATTCCGCCGCCCTTCGACTTCGGGCTCACGCTCGAGCGCTTCAAGGCCTTCGGCCCCGATCCCGTCAACCTCTGGCGGGACGGGGCCTTCCGGCGCGTCTTCGCGGGGCGGGCCGCCGTTCTTCGTGAGGCGCCCGGCGGCGTTCTCGTCGAGCCCGCCGACCCCGAGCTGGCCGAGCCGGTGCGCCGCTTCCTCGGCGCCTCGTTCGACCTCGCGGCGTTCGACCGCTTCGCCGCGGGCGATCCCGTGCTCGCCCGGCTCGCGGTCGAGCTTCGCGGCCTGCGCCCGGCCCTCCTGCCCGACCCGTTCGAGATGCTCGTGACGTCGGTGACGGCGCAGCAGATCTCGCTCCGCGCGGCGCTCGCCATCCGTCGTCGATTCGTGGAGCGCTACGCGACCGCGTTTGACGGCGTCCACCCCTTCCCGGCGCGGGCTGCCATCGCAGACGTCGGGCCGGCCGATCTCGTCGAGCTCGGCTTCTCGCGGCGGAAGGCCGACTACGTCGTAGCCGTCGCGCGGAGCGATGTCGACCTGGAGGCGCTCGGGAAGCTCCCCGACGACGAGATCCGCGCCGTCCTCACCGCGCTTCCCGGCATCGGCGATTGGACGGTGGACTGGTTCCTCGCCCGCCACCTCGGACGGCCCCGCGCCTGGGCCGCCGGCGATCTCGGACTCCGAAAGGCGCTTGCCGCGTTCTATCTCGGCGGGCGCGAGCCGTCGATCCCGGAGGCGCGCGCCCTCGGCGAGCGTCTCGGCCCGCACGCGAACCTCGCGGCGCACTACCTCCTCGTCGGCCTTAGGCTTTTGCCGCGGAAAGTGCCGCGCACTTTCCGCGGGGACAGCTTGTCCCGTCGCTTCGCTCGGGAGGATTGCTGATGAGCTTCCGCGTTCAGGTTGAAGGAGTGCCCTCGGACGAGACGCTCCGGCGCCTGCTCGAGGAGGCGCGGGCGCAGGGAGCGAGCGAGGTCGTCGTCGAGACCTCGCACGAGGCCGGGGAGGCCTGGATCCGAGCTGGGTTCAGAGAGGCGTCGCGCGTCCTCGCGGCGCCCGTCGAGACGCTCGAGCGCCTTCTCGCCGCCGCGCGAGGACCCTCGTTCGGGTCGATCCATGTCCAGACCGACGACGTGGACGCCGTCGTCCATGCGGTGCGCCAGTACGTGCCGCGGCTCCCGGGCGGCTCACGCGGGAGCGTCGTGCTGCCGCCGCGAGACGGCTGGACGTCGATCTACGACGAGCTGTGCGATCGCGAGCCGGAGATGCTCCGCCGCCTCGGCGTCGAGCTCTCGAACCGCAGCGGCTCCCCCGTCCTCACGCTCGGCGTCGAGGAGGGCCGCGTCGTCCGCTACATCGCCCTCGACCGCGGCCGGGTCGTGGACGAGTACCTCTCGGTGCCCGAGTACTACGGCCCGGTCCCCCCGGGCGAGGTGATCGCGCTCGGCGCGAACGCTCGCCTGATGGCGCGCCTGACCGGAGCGGATCCGGCACGGGTGCGGGACGTCGCCGTGACGGCCGCGGGCCCCGAGGGGCACCGGCCCGCGTCGGAGCTCGTCGCCGAGCTCGGGCGCCTCTTCGGCGTCCGTGGGGCCGAGCACGGCTACGAGGTCGCCCGCTCCGAGCCCGGCGCGATCGAGCTCCCGCGCGCCTGATCGTGAAGGGACCCGCGGAAGCAAGTGGCGGCTCCGTCGGGGCCGCGCGGGGCCTGTCGAGGCGCTGAGATATGATATATGCCGCATGGCCGCGACCGAGCAGGAGCTGGCCGAGGCTCGCGCGGAGCTCGAGCGGGCCGCGGCCCGCTGGCGCGAGCTGGCAGGGGAGGTGCGGCCGGCCGAGACGGACTCCGGAATCCCGATCGCTCCGCTCTACACACCGCTCGACCTTCCCGATGACGATCGGATCGGGCTCCCGGGCGAGTTTCCGTTCGTACGCGGGATCTACCCGAGCATGCACCGGGGGCAGCTCTGGACGATGCGGATCTACGCGGGCTGGGGCACGCCCGAGGACACGA
>JBGPNP010000397.1:0-2725 GCA_041487575.1 Gaiellaceae bacterium
CGCCGAGGAGGGCGAGTACGCGGCGCTCGCCGCCGCGATCCTGGGCGTCCTCGACGAGCTCGAGGCGCGGGCGCCCGCAGCGATCTCCGTCTTGGACGCGATCCGCGACCCCGGACGCCCGCCCGAGCCCGGCGAGGATCCCTTGAACGCGATCGTCCGCTGGTGCTCGGTCAGGGCACCCGGGGCGGAGGGCGTCCTCTCCGGCAAGCGGATCGCCGTCAAGGACTCGGTCGCCGTCGCCGGCGTGCCGCTCACCTGCGGCTCGCGGGTGCTCGCGGGCTTCGTCCCCGAGACCGACAGCGTCGTCGCCGAGCGGATCCTCCGCGCGGGCGGCGAGATCGTCGCGGTGACGAACATGGACGACCTCGCGTTCTCGGGCGGCGGCGACTCGAGCTGCTACGGGCCGACGCTGAACCCGTTCGACCTCGGCCGGACGGCCGGCGGCTCGTCGTCGGGCTCGGCCGCGGCGCTCCACTACGACGGCGTCGACGCGAGCGTCGGCACCGACCAGGGAGGCTCGATCCGCGTCCCGGCCGCCTGGTGCGGCGTGATCGGCCTCAAGCCGACGCACGGGCTCGTTCCCTACACCGGCATCGCGGGGATCGACCAGACCTTCGATCACTGCGGCCCGTTCGCGCGGACGGCGGCGGACGCGGCGTCGCTTCTCCAGGCGATCGCCGGCGGGCACGAGTCCGACCCGAGGCAGCGCGACGTGCCCGAGCTCGACTACGTGCGCGCGGTCGCCGAGGCGCCGGACGACCTGCGCGGGGTGAGGATCGGTGTCGTCGCCGAGAGCCTCTCGGCTGAGGTGGGCGCCGTGCCGGCTGTCGTGGAGGCGGTCAAAGGCGCCGTCGAGCGGCTCGCCGGGCTCGGCGCCGCGGTCCGTCGCGTCTCCCTCCCTGCGCACCTTCAGGCAGGCGGGATCGCGTTCGCCGGCTTTGTCGAGGGGATGACCGACCTCATGACCAGCGGCGGAAACGGCTACGCGTGGAAGGGCCGCTACTGGGGCGAGCTCCCGGAGGCGCTCGGCGCCGGGCTTCGCGACCGCGCGCAGGAGCTTTCCGCGCAGGTGAAGATCGCGCTCGTCCTCGGGGAATACCTCCGCCGCGAGCACTTCTCGCGGCTGTACGCAAAGGCGCAGAACCTGCGCCCATGGCTCGCCGGTGAGCACGACCGCACGCTCGTGGAGGCGGACGTGCTCCTCTACCCGACCACGCCGGGCCTGCCGCACGCGAACGACCCGGCGCTTCCGCTCGCGCAGCGGGTCCTGCGCGGCTGGACGCTGCTCGCGAACACGACGCCGACCGACATGACGGGCCACCCGGCGATCTCGCTCCCGCTCGCCGAAGCGGAAGGCCTCCCCGTCGGGGTCATGCTCGTCGGTCGGCCCTTCGCAGACGACCGCCTGCTGGCGCTCGCCGCGACGTGCGAGCGTGCCCTCGGCTGGGCGCCCGCGCGCCGGGGGTAGATTCCGCCCGCATGGACATCGGCCTGACGATGAGCACGCACGGGCTCCTGACCCGTGACGAGCGCGACTTCTTCCTCCAGAAGCTCGACCCGGCGGAGATGCGGCCGGTCGAGCTCGCCGTCCTCGCGGAGCGGCTCGGCTACCACTCGGTCTGGTTCTCGGACCACGTCGTCATGGGCCGCGACCTGACGACGGCGCACACGGCGAACGAGTCCGGCACGCGCGCCTACCCCGAGCGGCCGGCCATGCTCGACGTCGTGGCCACCATGGGCGCGATCGCCTCACGGACGGCGACGATCCGCATGGCGCCGTCCGTCCTCATCGCCCCCTACCGGCACCCCCTCACGGTCGCCCACCAGTTCGCGACCGTGGACGTCCTCTCGAACGGGCGCCTGATCATGGGCGCCGGTTGCGGCTGGGACCCGCAGGAGTTCGCCGCCGTCGGCGCCGACTTCGAGCACCGCGGTGCCATCGCCGAGGAGTGCATCGAGATCTGGAAGCACGCCTGGACGGCTGACTGGCTCGACTTCCACGGGCGCTTCTTCGAGATCGTGGACGTCTCGCTCGAGCCGAAGCCGGTGCAGAAGCCGCACCCGCCGATCGTCTTCGGTGCGGTCACAGAGGCAGGAGCCCGCCGGGCCGCGCGCACCTCCGACGGGCTCTACCCGATGTTCCTCGACTCGTACGCCGACCCCGGGCGCTTCGAGCATCTGCGCGAGGCGGTCCTGCGCGAGGCCGAGCGAATCGGGCGGGACATCTCCGGCTTCCGGCTGTACGCGTTCGCGTCCGGCCTCGTCACCGGCCCGGAGGACGAGCTCGCCCGCCGGGAGCCGAGGATGACGCTGACCGGCACAGCCGAGCAGGTGCTCTCCGACCTCGAGCGCTTCGCCGCGTGCGGCTACGCGCACGTGACGATGCACTTCCACGTCCGCTCAGGGACGATCGGCGAGCTCTTCGAGCTCGCCGATCGCTTCGCCGAGGAGGTTCTCCCGGCGGCGCGGCAGATCGAGGCGAGGCCCTTCGTTTAGTGCCCCGCCAGGCGGGGCACTAGCCCCAGTAGCGCTCGCAGAAGGAGATCTTCAGGTTCTCCGACTGGTCGGGATGGTCGGGCCCGTGCCGCGACCAGTCCCTCGTCCAGCGCTCGACGTTCCCGCGGACGACCGGGTCGCCGACGATCTTCTGCCAGTTGGCGAGGTCGTCGACGGCCATCAGGTCGAAGTGGGTGAACGTCTCCTTGCCCTGGACGCTCTCGCCGAC
>JBGPNP010000398.1:0-2721 GCA_041487575.1 Gaiellaceae bacterium
GAAGATGCCGGGGAAGGCGAGGACGTTGTTGATCTGGTTCGGGTAGTCGGAGCGTCCTGTGGCGACGACTGCGACCGCGCCGGCGATCTCTTCGGGTATGACCTCCGGCGTCGGGTTTGCCATCGCGAAGACGATCGCGCCGTCCGCCATCGTGCGGACAGCTTCCGCCGAGACGGCGCCCGGGCCCGAGAGGCCGATGAAGACGTCCGCGCCCCTGAGCACGTCGTCGGCGGAGCCCCGCTCCCCCGCAGGGTTCGTCTCCGCGGCGAACCGCGCCTTCACGCCGGTGAGGCCGGCGCGGCCCACGCAGAGCGCGCCGTGGCGGTCGCAGCCGATGATGTTCCGGACGCCCGCCGCCTGGAGGATCTTCGTTGTCGCGACGCCGGCCGCGCCCACGCCGGTGACGACGATCTTGAGGTCCTCGGGCCGCTTTCCGACGAGCTTGAGCGCGTTCGTGAGGGCGGCGAGGACGACGACCGCCGTCCCGTGCTGGTCGTCGTGGAAGACGGGGATGTCGAGCGCCTCCTTGAGCTGCTCCTCGATCTCGAAGCAGCGCGGGGCCGAGATGTCCTCGAGGTTGATGCCGCCGAAGACGGGCGCGATCGCGGTCACCGTCGAGACGATCGTGTCGACGTCCTTCGTCGCGAGCGCGATCGGGAACGCGTCCACGCCGGCGAACTCCTTGAAGAGGAGCGCCTTCCCCTCCATGACGGGAAGTGCTGCGGCAGGACCGATGTCGCCGAGGCCGAGGACGGCCGTCCCGTCGGTGACGACCGCGACCATGTTGTGCTTGACGGTCAGGTTCCAGGCGGCCCAGGGGTCGTCGGCGATCGCCTCGCAGATCCGTGCGACGCCGGGCGTGTACGCCATCGAGAGGTCGTCCCGCGTCTTGACCGGCACCTTCGAGGTCACCTCGATCTTCCCGCCGAGGTGGAGGAGGAAGGTGCGGTCGGAGACCCGCTCGACCTGGACGCCCTCGAGCGCCTTGACGGCGTCGACGATCTGCCGGATGTGCTCCGCGTTCGTCGCGTTGACCGTGACGTCGCGCACCTTCTTCCCGGGCTCGACGCGGACGAGGTCGATCGCGTCGAGCGATCCGCCGGCGTCGGCGATGGCGCGTGCGAGGTCGGCGAAGGCGCCGGGGCGGTCCTGGAGGTGGACGCGCAGGGTGGCGCTGAACGAGGCGGAGTAGTGAGCCACGACCGGCGTACACGGTAGCTAAGGTGGCCGCATGAACGCGCCGGCCTCCACCGCCAAGCCCAGCCTCGAGCGTGCGTGGTGGCTGCGCACGCTCGCGGTCTTCCAGAGCCCGCGGGCCGTCTTCGCGGCGCTTCGCGACGACTCCGAGGAGGCCGTGGAGGCGCGCCAGGAGCCGGTGCTCGCCCTTGTCCTCCTCGCGGCGATGGCCGGCGTCCTCACGAGCCCGTCGACCGGGAGGCTCATGGACAACCCGGACCGGGACGGGCTCGTCGTCGCCGTGCTCGTCTTCCTCGCCGGGATCATGTACGGCCTTGCCGGCTACTGGATCGGCGGCGGCGCCGTCTACGTGGGGGCCCGCGCGGCCGGAAGCACGAGGAGCTACCGGCAGTCGCGCCACATTCTCGCCTTCGCGACGGCGCCGCTCGCGCTCTCGCTCCTCGCCCTCTGGCCGGTCGAGATCGCGGTCTACGGCGCCGACCTCTTCCGGACGGGCGGGAGCGACGAGGGCGCCGGCCACTGGGTGTTCCGCGCGATCGAGGCCGGCTTCTACCTGTGGTCGTTCGCGCTCCTCGTCCTCGGCGTCCGCGCCGTCAACCGCTGGCCGGTCGTCCGCTCGCTCGGCGCCGTCGGCCTGACCGCGTTCGCGCTCGCCGCCGTCGCGCTCGTCCCCTCGCTTCTGTGAGCCTCCTCGACACCCGCACGGACTGGGGCCGGAGCGCCGAGCGGCTCCTGCGGACCGCCGAGGTCGCCTGGCTCACGACGCTGCGGGCCGGCGGCTCGCCCTGGCCGAACCCGGTCTGGTTCGTCTGGGACGGGGAGACCTTTCTCGTCCACAGCCGCCCCGAGTCCCTGAAGCTCCGCCACATCGCCCGCGACCCGCGCGTGGCGCTCAACCTGAACGGCGAGGGCTGGGACCTCGACATCGTCGTCGTCTCCGGCACGGCCCGCATCGCTCCGGAGGAGCCGCCCGTGGACCAGGCGCCCGCCTACGTCGAGAAGTACTCGGGCGCGATCGAGCGGCTCGGCATGAGCCTGCCCGAGTACACGGCGGCCTTCTCGGTGCCGGTCCGCATCACGCCGACGGGCGTGCGCGGGCACTGAGCTCTGCGTCGAGCTGCGCGAGCTCCTCGTGCGGGATCGAGTACGTGTGAGCTTCCTCCGGGAAGGCGCCGGTGCGCACCTCGGCCGCGTAGCGCTCGAGCGCGCCCTGGATCTCCGCGGCGAGGTCGGCGTAGCGCTTGACGAAGCGCGGCGCACGGCCCTCGTAGAGGCCGAGGAGGTCGTGGAAGACCAGTATCTGCCCGTCGCAGCCGAGCCCTGAGCCGATTCCGATCGTCGGAATCGCGACGGCCGCCGTGATCCGCTCGGCGACCGGGGCGGGCACGCACTCGAGGACGATCGAGAAGCACCCTGCCGCCTCGAGCGCGAGCGCGTCGTCGAGGAGCTGCCGGGCTTTCGCCGCCGTCCGGCCCTGCGCCTTGTAGCCGCCGAGCATCGTCGCCGACTGCGGCGTCAGGCCGA
>JBGPNP010000399.1:0-2717 GCA_041487575.1 Gaiellaceae bacterium
CACGATCAACAGCCGGCTGTGCGGACACGTCTTCGCGTTACCGTGCAGCTTCATCCGGGTCCTCCTCTGGGGCTGGTGGCTCTGACACCCCCAGCCTCCAGAGAGGCCCGGATGAACAACGTGCTCAGGAATCACAACTAGGGGCGGCGGGAAACGCTCTCGCGAGGGCGCGTGATGTCGAGGAGCGCCCGCTCGAGCTCGAGCTCCGCCGAGAGCTTGCTCGCGCCTTTCAGAGCGGCGTCGAGCGCCGCAAGCCGCACGACTGCTCGCTCCCGCTCCTCTTTCGAGCGGGCCTCGGCGTGCGCGAGGGCCTTGCGGATCGGGAAGTCGGTCTTCTTCTTCAGGCGCCTGGCGATGTCGGGCGTGGCGAGACCCTCCTCGGCCAGAGCCTCGGCGTCGCCGACGAGCCGCAGGTGCGAGACGAGCCCAAGAGCGATGACGAACGGCTCCTTCCCCTCCTCCAAGGCCCTCTCGGTCGCGCGCAAGAGGGCGACAGCGTCGCCCTCTCCCCAGGCGTCTGTGAGCTCCCACGGCACGGAGTCGTGCGCCGGAACGGCGAGCGCCTCGACCGCCTCCACGCCGATCCGTTCTCCCCCGGCCCACGTCGCGATCTTCTCGATCTCGGAGGCGACCGTCGTCGGATCGTCCCCCACCACCTCGACGAGGCGGCGCACGGCGTCGGGGTCGATGCCGGCGCCGAGACGCTCGAACTCGGCACGGGCCCAGGCGGACGGATCTCTCGCTTTCGGAACGTCGAAGGAGAGCACCTGGCCGGCCTTGGCGCAGGCCTCCGCGAGCGTGCTCCCGCGCAGCTCCTCGCCGGCGACGAGCGCGAGGACAGTCGCCGGCGCCGGGTTCGCGAGGTAGCCGACGATTGCTGCCACGTCCTCCGCCTTCCACCGCTCGATTCGCTCGACGACGACGAGCCGGCCGTCTTCTCCTCCGAAGAGGCCGAGCGCGTTGCAGGCGTCGACGGCGTCAGGCCCGCTCAATGCTTCGCGGTCGATCGTCTTCTCGGCCGAGAGGGTCTCGATCGACCCCTCGCCGAAACGCGCGCGGAGGCGCCCGAGGGCGCGCCTGAGCTTCGGACGGTCCGTTCCTTTGATGAGATAGACAGGCCTGAGCGGCTCGGCGGACACCCCAGCGAAGCATAGTCAGCGCTCCGTCCGCACCGAGATCCGCACTCCGTCCGACTCGACCACGATGCGGCCGTCCTCGTCCGTGCGGTACACGGCAAGGCCCGGGAAGCGCTCGAGCGCTGCGATCGTCGACGGCGCCGGGTGACCGTAGTCGTTGTGGAGGCCGACCGAGATGAGCGCGACGCGCGGCCGGAGCAGCCTGAGCAGGTCGCGGAGGCCGTCGTCGGACGAGCCGTGGTGGGCGACTTTGAGGATCTCGACCTGGGGCGGTCGCAGGGGCAGGGTCACCTCGGACTCGGCGTCCGCCGTGAGCAGCGCGTCCGTCTCACCGTAGGAGGCGAGCAGGACGACCGCGTGATGGTGCGGGTCGTCCCCGGGCAGCCCCGGGCCGTCCGGCCAGAGCACCCGCAGCCGGAGCTTCCCCAGCCGGAACGTCTGCCCGACCCGGGCGCTGACCACCGGGACGCGCCGGAGACGCGCCTCGCGGAGAGCGCGCTGCTCGTCGAAGCTGTCTGTCGGCTCCAGGGGATCGAGGACGAAGCCGACGCGCAGCCCGTCGAGCACGCCGACTGCGCCGCCCACGTGATCGCGGTGCGGGTGGGTAATGACGATCGCGGCGAGCCGACGAATACCGAGCCGCCGAAGCTGCCGGGCAACGTTCGCCTCGGGCGGGCCCTCGTCTACGAGCACCGCCCCCTCCGGGACCTGGAGCAGGATCCCGTCGCCCTGGCCGACGTCGAGAACCGTCATCCGGAAGCCGTGCGGAGGAGGAGGCGGAGGGTGCTGCGGCCGGATCAGCCACACGCCTGCGAGCACCGCCGCCACCGTCAGGAGCGCGAGCGGCCGCAAGCCCCGCCTGCGCGGGAGGCGAGTAAGGAGGGCGGCGAGCCCGACTAGCCCCGCGGCGACCGCGAGCCCGGCGCGAGAGGACACCTGCGCGTACGGAAGCGAACCGACGACGCGGGCGCACGCGGCGAGGTAGGCGGCGAGCCAGCCGTCCACCCACGCGAGCGCCGCCGCCGCGTCGGGCACGAGGGGCTCGAGCGCGGCGGCGCCGAGAGCGAGCCCGAGGAGCGGGGCGACCACCGGTGCCGCCAGAGCGTTGCTCAGCACCGAGTAGATCGGAACCGCTCCGAAGTGAAGCCACAGAAACGGCGCCGTCGCCAGCCCGCAGGAGCCGGATAGAGCGATGGTCGTCGCAAGCACCCGCGGCAGCGGATAGCCCGCGAGCAGGCGCTCCGCCCTCGGCACGAAGACGAAGATCGCCGCGACGGCCGCGAAGGAAAGCTGGAACCCCGGCTCGAGCAGAGAGTAGGGGTTCCACGCAAGGAGGACGCCCGCCCCGACAAGGAGGAAGTACCAGCGGTCCCGCGGGCGCGACGCGAGCCAGGCGAGCGACGCGAGACCGCCCGCGACGCCGGCTCTGATGACGGACGGCTGCCAGCCGACGGCGAGGACGTACCCGCCGACCGCGGCGAGCGCAGCCGCCTCCGCGGCCCAGCGCGGAACGCCGAGCGTCCAGGCCGCCAGGAGGACACCTGCGATCACGTAGGCGATGTTCTGACCCGAGACCGCTAG
>JBGPNP010000400.1:0-2712 GCA_041487575.1 Gaiellaceae bacterium
GTTCCCGGAGCTCTGGCGGTTCACGGAGCGCGCCCTCGACCGGCTCGCAGAGCTGGCCGGGGACGCGTTCCGCCGTGTCGGCTGCCTCTCGGTTGCGGAGACGGAGGAGGAGGAGCTCGCCGCCTTTCGTCTCGAGCGGGGCGCGCTCGTGGAGGCCGGCTTCGCGGCAGAGCTCATCGCGCGGGACGAGCTCCCCTCCGTCCTCCGGCCCCACTTCGCCGGCGGCTTCCTCAGCCCGCGCGACGGCGCGCTCGAGCCCGGGCGCTGGTCGCGCCGCCTGGCCGGGCTCGCGGCCGAGGCGGGCGCGGCGATCGCCGAGGAGACGCGGGCGCTCGCCCTCGAGGGCACGCGTGTGCTGACCGACGCGGGCACGGTCGACGCCGAGCATGTCGTCCTCGCGACGGACGGCTACACGCGCGGGCTCGTTCCCGAGCTCGACGCGCTCGTCACGCCGGCGCGCGCCCAGGTGCTCGCGACGGCGCCGCTCTCGGAGCGGCATTTCGCCTGCCCGGTCGGGGCCCGCGGCGGCTGGGACTACTGGCAGCAGACGCAGGACGGCCGGCTCGTCATCGGCGGCTGGCGCGACACCGACCTCGAGCGCGAGTACACGACGGAGGACGAGCCGACCGGCTCCATCCAGGCCCGCATCGAGGAGTTTCTGCGCCGCCTCTTCGGGGAGGTCCCGCCGGTCACGCACCGCTGGGCGGGCCTGCTCGGCTTCACGCCCGACCGGCTTCCGCTCGCCGGGCGCCTGCCGGGCCGCGAGAACGTCTGGGCCTCGGTCGGCTACTGCGGGCACGGGAACGTCCTCGCGCTCGGGTGCGGGGAGCTGGTGGCGGAGGCGATCCTTGGCCGCGAGGATCCGCTGCTCGCTGTCTTCGATCCGGCCCGGCTCGGACTGTAGGATCAGGCCGTGGCGCTCGTCCTCTACGACCACCCGGTCTCCTCCAACGCGCTCAAGGTGCGGTTCCTCCTCGCCGAGCTCGGGCTCGAGTACGAGAAAGTGCACGTGCCCTTCGCCGAGCCGCGACCCGAGTGGTACACGCGGCACCACCCGTTCGGGCGCATCCCGCTCCTCGAGGACGGCGACGTCCGCGTCGGCGAGTCGAACACGATCCTCCGCTATCTCGCGCACCGAGAACGCCGCTACGACCTCTACCCGGAGGCGCCGGCCGAGCGCGCGCAGGTGGACTGGGCGCTCGACACCTGGAGCACGTCAGTGCGCCCGGCGCTGTTCCCGCTCGAGCGTGCGGTCGCCTTGAACGTGGACGCCGAGAAGGGCGAGGGCGACCCCGAGAAGGCCGACCCCGAGGTCGTCGCGGCGGGGATCGAGCGGGCACAGGGGCCGCTCGACCTCTTCGAGCGCTTCGTCGCCGACAACGGCACCGTCCTCGGCGAGTTCACGATCGCGGACTGCTCGGCCGGTCCCGTGCTCTGGCGGAGCTACCGGCTGCCGCTCGACTTCTCCCGCTGGCCGAAGGTCGCACTCCTGCGCGACACGATCAGCGCCAGACCGTCGTTCGTGGCCGCCGGGCCGGTTGCATAAGCGGAGGAAGCTCGCGTAGGCATCGTGCCGGACGACATAGCTCTCCCCTAGCCGAGCTCGTCGGGTGCGCAGGCGACCTCGACGCGAATCCCGTCCGGGTCGAACACGAATAGCTCGTAATAGCCGTCCAGGTCTCGGTCCTCTTCGGGCGGGAAGTGGATCCGGGCGCCCATGCTGAGACAACGCTCGTATGCCGCGTCCACCTCGTCTCGGCTGTCTACGTAGAAGGCCACGTGTTCGATTCCGACGTCGTAGTAGTGGTGCTCGCCGCCGTCTGCCGGGCGGAGCCCGAGGAGCTGGTGCCCGTAGCGAAGGTAAACGATCTCTTCGCTGCCCCGGTAGCTCGGATACCTGGCGTCTTCTTCGAGACCGAGCGGCCCGAGCAGATCGAGGTAGAAGGCGAGTGACCGCTCGACGTCCCGGACGGCCAGATCAACATGGTGGATTCCCCGCGCCGGCATGCGTCTCCTCTCGCTGGGGGTTCGGCCTGAGAGTACGAGAGGCGGAAGCGTATCGAAGCTCTCGGGGAACGCTCCAAAGGGGTCGGCCTCGTGACGACTCCGAAGGAATTCAGCTGGAGAACGACTCCGGCTGCTCGACGGCGCGCCGCCATAGGCCGTCGTCGATGTTCCGGCCGGTGACGACGAGGACGATCGGGCCCGCGACGTCCTCGAGCTGCGGGAGGGCGGCGAGCGCGGCGGCGGCCGCGCCCTCGACTCGGATCCCCGACTGGGCGTAGGCGCCGACTGCTCGGGCAATCTCTCGCTCGGAGACGAGGAGCATCCGGCTCACGGTCTCGCGGAGCACGTCGACGGCATACGGGATCGCGACCCGGACGGCGAGGCCGTCGGCGAAGGTGTCCGCGCTGGCGCTCGCTACGACCCGACCGGCGCGCCAGCTCTCGACCATGACCGGCGCCCCTTTCGACTGGACGCCGACGGCGAGCGTCCCAGGCGAGCGCTCGCGCAGCTCGAGCCCGATTCCGCCGAGGAGGGCGCCGTTCCCGAGCGGGCGACGACCGCGGCGGGCGGCTCCGGCGCCTGCTCCAGGATCTCCCGCGCGATCGAGCGGTAGCCCTCGTACTGCGCCGGCTCGGCGCCGTCCTCGAAGTACGGGAGGCCCTCCGCCGCCGCGAGCTCGGCCGCGGCCCCCTTCGCCTCGTCGAA
>JBGPNP010000401.1:0-2704 GCA_041487575.1 Gaiellaceae bacterium
CCACCTCGACGACTACGAGATCGCAGTCCCCGAGAAGGCCGACATCGCCGGGAAGGTCGACGCGCTCCTCGACCGGATCGAGCAGGCGCCGAAGTCGCGAAGCTGGAAGCTCCGCGCGAAGATCGGCGACCGCAAGCGCTGGTACGAGACGCCGGAGGAGGTCGAGGGCGGACCCTAGCCGGGGCCGCTCAGCCGGACTCTGCGGAAGAGAACGTACAGGCCGACGTCGTAGGCGCTCTTGAGCGCGCCGGCGACGAGGAAGGGCGCGCCGAGCGCGACCTGGAGGAGAGGGCCGGCCAGGAGCGGGGCGACGGGCCGCACGACATAGCGCGCCGTGTTCGTGTACGCGGCCGCGGCGGTCCGCTCGTCCGGCTCCACGACGCCGACGACGTAGGCCTGCCTCGTGGGCACGTCCATCTGCGAGAGCGCGAAGCGGGCGAGGAGGAGCGCGATCGCGACGCCCTCGCTCGGCGCGAACGCGATTGCCGCGAGGAGGACGTTCGACGGCAGATGGGTGAAGACCATCGTGCGCAGGAGACCTATTCGCCCGGCGAGCCGCACCGCGGCCTGGAACGAGAGCGCCTGGAGGATGCCGACCGCGAAGAAGACGAGGCCGAGCGTCTCGGGCCGTGTCCCGAACTTGCGCGCGAACCAGTAGGCGATAAAGGTCTGGAGAACGAAGCCGCCCCCGAACGAGTCCAGCGCGAAGAGGCCCGCGAGACGGAAGACGATTCGGCGCGAGCGGTGGAGCGGTGGCCGGGGCTCGCCCCCCGGCGTCACGCTTGCCTCGACGGCGGGCGAGAGGCTCGCGGCGACGGCAATGGCAGCCGCGGCTGCGAGGGGGTAGGCGAGGAGCCAGCGCTCCGAGCTGCCGCCGAGCAGGGCCGGGCCGCCGGCGGCGAGCGCGCCGAGCGAGCCGGCGAGCGTCGCAACCGTGTTGTAGGCGCCGAAGAGGCGGGTCGGGCCACGCTCCCCTGCAGCGTGCGGGAGCATCGCCTGCTCGAGCGACGTGAACGGGCCGGACTCGACGACGTCGGTCGAGACCGTGCCGGTCAGCCCGGCGAGGACGAGCGCCGGGAGCCAGTCGGTGAGGGCGAAGACCGCGCCCGCGCCGCCCATCGCAGCGAGCAGAATCAGGTACGCGCGGCGCCGCCCGATGCGGTCGCCATAGCGGGCGAGGGCGACGGAGACGAGCGCGCTCCCTGCGAGGAGCGCGCCAAGGACGGCGCCGACCTCTGCCCCGGAGAGGCCGCGGCGCTCCAGCGCCACGCCGATGAGGACGCTTCCGAGCCCGTAGACGAAGGCGCGAAGCGCCTGGACCGCCAGGATGCGGCGTGCGTCCCGGGTCAGGCGCGCCCTTCCTCGACCTCGTGCCGGCACCAGGCATAGAGGGCGTTGTAGATCGGCAGGGACAGCTCGAGCTGCCGATGGTCGTCGAGGCGCAAAAGGTGGAAGCCTTCGGCGACTGCGAGCAAGCCGCGCGACTGGGGCGTCGCATCCCGGTCGTCGGGGATGTCGGCGCCGTGGACGATCCGCCCGAGGAGGCGGACGGCCGGGTCGGCGATCCGCTGCTCGTCTAGGAGCACCTCGAACGTGCAGAGACCGTCGCGGTGCGTGAACCGGGCCCCCGGCGCGTCGTACGACATCGCGCCCTCCTGCTCGGCGACGTCGAGCACGTCCTCGCCCGGGACGTAGAGGAACTCGGCCTCGGAGTCGATGAAGTTCTTGATCAGCCACGGACACGCGATCCTGTCCGTCTTCGGATGCTCCCGGGTCACCCACTTCATGAGGACTCCCTTCGTCAGCTACCCTCGGGACATGCTCGCAGACGGGGGCCGCAACTGAACGCGCGGGCCGTCGGGGCGGCGGCCGCGGAGCTCGAGCGCACGCGCAGGCGCGGGCTCGAGGGCGGGGCGCTCGGCGGAATCGTCGCCGTGGCCGCAGGGGCGACGACGGCAGCGTCGCTTCGGGTTGCGCTCCTACTCGGGATCGCCGCCGCCCTCCAGGGGTCGATCGCCGCCTACGCTGTGCTTCGCCGGCGCGCGCTCATCGGCCGGCTGGCCCTCGAGCCCGCCGCCTACGCCATCCCCGAGGTCGAGCGGTGCGGCTCGCGAGCGGCCGACGACCACGAGCGCCTCCGGCTTGCCGGCTGAATCAGGTCGCTCGTCGAGAACCCGGAGCAGCCGACCGCGTTCACGCTCCCGGAGCGGGTGCGCCAGTTCGCGCGCGAGCTCGAATCGCTCGCCCGCGATCTCGTCTCGCCCTCGGTCCGCGTCCAGCCCGCGAGCGCCGTCGCCGCCCGCCGGCTCCTTACGCACCCTGTCTCGAGCGCGCTCTACAACCTTGACCTGACGAGCGAGGATCTCGCCGCCGCGCTCTTCCGAATCCGCTGCGGCATCGAGCCCGGCGACTGAAGGCCGTCCCCGCAGGCCGGGTCCTGGCGGCCCGCGTCGCAGAAGGCCTGAAAACGTGTCCCAAGCGGGCATGTCCCGGGGTCAGGCTCGGGGACATGCCCGTCCGCTCGCTCGGCTCCCGAAGAGGGCTCGCGGCACCCGGCTGGGTGTTACGTCTTCGTCGCGAAAGCGTGACGGGAGTGTGTCGTCGTCCCGCCCGCGCGAGCGGCCTCACGCGATCCGCAGCACGACCTTGCCGAAGCGCTCCGGCGACTCGAGGCGCGCCGCGGCTGCTTCGATCTCCTCGAGCG
>JBGPNP010000402.1:0-2694 GCA_041487575.1 Gaiellaceae bacterium
AGAGGTCGATGAGGAGCTCGAGGACGTCCTGGCGGCGTTCGGGGAAGGTGCGCACCTCGAAGTCGTGCACGGCGAGCGCCTCCGGCGGAAGCCCGATTACGGCCGTCGCCTCGCGCACCTCGCGGGCGAGCGTATCCGGCGGGAAGCCGGGCGGAAGCGACTTCGTCGCGATCGAGAAGGCGACGTAGCGCACCTCCACCCCGCGCTCGACGAGGCGGGCCATCGTGCCGCCGCAGCCGAACTCGCCGTCGTCCGTGTGCGGCGCGAGGACGAGCGCCCGCTTCCAGGCCTCGATCACGGCGCGACCATATCGCTCATCGCCGCTCTCTGGTGACGATCACGGCCGCGCTCACGGTCCGGTCGCCCTGCTTCACCTCGAGCTCGTAGCGACCCGGCCTGGCGTCCTTCGCGATCCGGTAGGCGAGCGCGTTCCGGCTCTCCTCCGCGCGCGTGGCCAGCACCGACCCGTGCCGGGTCATGTACGCGAAGGACCACGAGTACGGAAGGGCGTCGGTCGCGACCCGGAACCGCAGCAGCCCCCCGCGAGCGACCGTGTAGGCGGCTTTCGTCAGGTGGATGAAGGCGATGCTGACCGACACCGGCGTGGCCGGCTCGGAGAGGTTCCCGGCGCGGTCGCGCACCTGGAGCGAGATCGCGTAGACGCCTGCCTCCGCAGCCTGCCCGCCGATCTTGCCGCTCCACTGGAGCGACGAGCGGCCGGGCGGGCGCGCCTTCCCGACGACGACCGGGCGCCCGTCGACGAGAAGGATCGCGCTCGCCTTCTCGTTTGCCCGGTAGACGATCTTGATGCGGTCGTTGACGGCGTTCCCGTCCGGCGAGAACGTGCGGCGCGAGACACGGAGGAGCTTCGCCTTCGGCGGCTTCGTGTCGACGAGAACCGTGTTCGGAAGGAGGATCGTGCGCCGCTGCCGATCGAGATGGATGCGTAGGCGGTAGCGGCCGTCGGGAACGATCCCGCCTGCCTTGTCCCGCCCGTCCCAGCGGAAAGTGACGTTGCCTTTGCGGTGCGGCTCGTCCGTCGCGAGCGCCCGCACCGTCTTCCCTTGCCGGTCGACGACGACCGCGTCGACCCGATCACGCTTGCGCAGCCGGAGCGTGAGCCTCGCGACCGCCTGCGGGCAACCGCAGACGGGAGAGAAGACGTGGGGGAAACGCGGCGCGGTGATCGGCGAGCGCTGGAGCTTGAGCTCCTCCGTCACGACGAAGGCGACGGTCGTCCCTCCGATGAGGGCGAGAGCGAGCGCGGTCAGAGCAGCCTTGCGCAGACCGCGATTCTAGGGGCCTGTCCGGGAACCCGCGCGATGCCGGGGCGCGCGAAAACCGCGCGCCGGCAAGGACGCAAGGAGCGCCAACATGCAGGGATGTTGGCGCGACTGAGGACGCGGCCGGCACCCGGTTTGCAGCCGCATCCGGCGCGGGGGCTTTCCGGGCGGGCCCCTAAAGCGGCCCGTGCCGCGGCCCCTCCGCGCCCACCCGCGGCCGAGCCATGCGCCGGGCGAGCACCCAGATGACGAGAGCGCCCGCCGCCACCGCCAGTCCGATGACGACGATCCAGTTCGCCTGCGGCACCTTGAGCAGCTTGACACCGCTCAGGACGAGCACGATCGCGAAGCCGGTGCGCAGGAGCCGCTCGGGGATCCCGAGGGTCAGCTGGCTCCCGAGCAGGACGCCCGGGATCGAGCCAATCAGAAGCCACGCCATCGCGTGGCCGTTGACGTTGTGGTGCAGGAGATGCCCGAGGCCGGCGACCCAGAGGAGCGCGGCCGCGTGGAAGATGTCCGTACCGACGATCCTCGCCGCCGTCAGCGGGAAGACGAGGAGCATGGCGAGGCCGAAGAACGTGCCGCTTCCGACCGAGGTGAGCCCGACGACGAAGCCGCAGCTCGCGCCGATGCTCAACGCGAGGACCCGATCGCGCTTCGTGAGACGAAACGGCATCTCGCTTCCGATCCTGTTGCGCAGGAAGGTCTTCGCAAGGAAGCCGAAGCCGCCGAGGATGAGCGCGGCTCCGACCGCCTTGCCCTCCGCCGACTCGGCGCCCTCGCCGTAGTGGTTCGAGAGCCAGTCCGCGAGCTGAACGCCCAGGAGCGACATCGGCCCTGACCCCAGGAACATCCAGAACGTGAGCCGGGCGTGAACCGTGCCGAGCATCCGGTGCCGCGTCGCGCCGAAGGTCTTGAAGACGGCGCCGTGGAGGATGTCCGTGCCCACCGCGACCTTCGGGTCGAAGTTGAAGAGCAGGATGAGGATGGGCGTCATCAGCGAGCCGCCGCCCATCCCCGTCATCCCGACCAGTGTCCCGACGGCGAGCCCCGTCAGGGAGAGCTGCCAGGTGCCGCTCACGTCCCCCGGTAGGCCTCGACGAGGATCTGCGCGACCTCGGGCCGCGAGAACTCGACCGGGGGCAGGTCGCCCGCCGAGAGCATCTCCCGTACCTTCGTCCCCGAGAGGTGGACGTGTTCGTCGGCCGGGTGCGGGCACGTCTTCGCGCTCGCCATCTGACCGCAGGCGCGACACCAGAACGAGTGCTCGAAGAACATCGGCTCGACGTCGAGCTCGTGCGGCTCGAACTCGTCGAAGATGAGCTGCGCGTCGTAGGTGCCGTAGTAGGAGCCGACGCCTGCGTGGTCGCGGCCGACGATGAAGTGCGAGCAGCCGTAGTTCTTGCGGCAG
>JBGPNP010000403.1:0-2687 GCA_041487575.1 Gaiellaceae bacterium
CTCGCCGTCGAGGCGGGCCGCGCGGCGCATCTCGCCGGCCTCATCGGCGAGCGGGAGGCGGCCGAGCCGTCGAGCCCGCTCGCCGGCGTCATCACGAAGCCGTGATCCTCCGCGAAAAATGCTGCGCATTTTCCGCGGGCTCGGTTAGTCGCTTCGCTTCGCTCGCGAGGTATTGGTGCCGCTCTGGGAGAGGCCGCTCGTGACGATCATCGTAAACGGGCGCGAACACGACTTCGAGCTGGGGGAGACGATCGAGCGGCTCCTCGAGCGCGTCGGCTTCCAGGGCCGCTACGCGCTCGTCGAGCGGAACGGCGAGCCGGTCGAGCGGGAGCGTTACGGAGAGGTCGTGCTCGAGGAAGGAGACGTCCTTGTCGTCGCGAGGCCCGTCGCCGGCGGATAGCGCCCGCCGCGCCCGCCTCTACCTCGTTACACGCGTCCGCCCGGACCTCGAGGACTTCCTCGAGGCAGCGGTGCGGGGCGGGGTGGACATCGTCCAGATCCGCGAGAAGGAGCTCCTCGACGGCATGCTGCTCCGCGCGCTCGAGCGCGCTCGCGAGGTGACGCTGCGGGTCGGCGTGCCGCTCGTCGTCAACGACCGGCCCGACCTGGCCGTCCTCTGCGACGCGGACTATGTCCACGTCGGCCAGGACGACCTGCCGGTCGCCGCGGCGCGCCGCTTCGGGCTCCGGGTCGGGCTGTCGACGCACGCGCCTGCCGAGATCGACGCGGCCGACTCGGACTATATCGGCGTCGGCCCGGTCTATGCCACGTCGACGAAGGTGGGGAGGCCCGCGGTCGGCCTCGAGCTCGTCCGCTACGCAGCCGAGCACGCGCGGCAGCCGTGGTTCGCGATCGGTGGTATCGACCGGACGAACGTCGGCGAGGTCGCCGCCGCCGGGGCGCGGCGGATCGCCGTCGTCCGTGCGATCGGCGACGCGTCGGATCCCGAGGCCGCCGCACGCGAGCTCCGGCGGGCCGTCGAGTCGGCCGGTTAGGCCGGGCCGCGGAAGAGCACCTGCGCGGCCGAGAGGATCCCCGGTGCGCCCAGTTCGGCGTCGAGGGTCTCCGGCACCGGTGACGTCCACACGACGACGCGCTCGCCGAGCGTCGCGCCGCCCGCCGCTGCGGGCTGGCGCTGGCCGTCGACTGCTCGCTCGACGACGGCCTCCGCCGGCACCGCCAGGGTCACGTCCCGGCTCACCTCGAAGCGCCACCCGTTCGACGTCCGCACGTGCGAGGCGTGCACCGTGAGCGTCCCGTCCGCGGCCGCGACGAGCGTTCCGTACAGCGCGAGGCTCGGTGCCGGCTCGCCCTGGCCTGGGAGCGCGAAGAGGAGGCGCTCGGCGGCCTGGAGCCACTTGAACGGCGAGACGGCGGCGCCGTCGTGCGGGTGGAGCTCGAAGTGCAGATGGGGGTGGATCCCGTTCGCGTCCCCGGAGTCGCCGACGAAGCCGACGAGCTGACCGGCGCGCACCTTCTCCCCGTTCGCGAGCCCGGGCGCGTAGGCGATGCCGGGGGCGCAGCTCCCGCGGTTGTCGTTCGCGTCGGTGAGGTCGTTGTTCAGGTGGACGTAGAGGTAGGTCGTCCCGCTCCGCCCGTAGAGGTAGAGCATGCAGCCCGCCCGGGCGGAGGTCGTCCAGAACTCGACCTTTCCCGCTTCGACGGCGACGACGGGAGCATGCCGGTCGGCGAGGATGTCGTTCCCCTCGTGTCTCCCCTGGCCGCGCGGGTCGCCGAAGTCGTCGCTGTACAACGCGGCGCCGACGACCGGGAAGAGGATCTGCCCCGGCGCCTGGGCGGCGCCGGCCGTCCCTGCGACGACCCCCAGAAGCAGGAGGGCGAGTAGAGCTCGGGCTGTCGTCCGGTGGCTGAGCATGCGGCTCTGCGGAAGCGCTCCGGTGCGGCGCTCGAAGTCGCTGACCCTAACAGACGCCTCCGACCGCGTCATCACCCTTTCGAGGCGAAGGGGAGAGGTCGGGTCGGCGGCCGCTCCGCTAGGATCGCGCCCGATGAAGGTCGCCGTCTGCATGAAGGAGGTCCCGGACGCCACCGCGGCGAAGCGCATCGACCCGGCGACGCTGCGGCTAGACCGAAGCGTCCCGGGAGTGCTCAACGTCTTCGACACGAACGCGCTCGAGGAGGCGCTGAAGCTGAAAGACGCCGGCGAGGCCACAGAGGTCGTCATCGTCTCGATGGGGCCCGCGAAGGCGATGGACTCGCTCCGCAAGGCTCTCGCCATGGGCGCCGACCGCGTCCTTCTCGTCACCGACGAGGCGGCGACGGGCTCGGACCTCGTGGCCTCGAGCAGGGTGCTCGCGAAGGCGCTCGAGCGCGAGAGCCCCGACCTCATCCTCTTCGGGCAGCAGGCGGGGGACGGTGACGGCGCCGTGCTCTGGGCCGCGGTCGCCGACCGGCTGCAGCACCCGCTGATCTCGCAGGTCGCCGAGCTCCGGCTCGAGGACGGGAAGGTGCACGGGAAGCGGCAGACCGAGTTCGGCTACGAAGTGATCGAGGCCCCGCTCCCCGCGGTGATCGCCGTCTCCGACGCGATCAACGAGCCGCGTTACCCCTCGCTCAAGGGCATCATGGGCGCGAAGAAGAAGCCGATCGAGGAGCGCCCGGTGGACCTGGGCGCCCCGAACCTCGAGCTAGTTGCGCTCGAACTGCCGCCTGCGCGTGCCGCGGGA
>JBGPNP010000404.1:0-2684 GCA_041487575.1 Gaiellaceae bacterium
GCCCTGGTCGGTCGGCGCCTGAGTCGGCGGCGCGGCGGCCGGGGCGTTCGGCGTGCCCTGGTCGGTCGGCGCCTGAGTCGGCGGCGCGGCGGCCGGGGCGTTCGGCGTGCCCTGGTCGGTCGGCGCCTGAGTCGGCGGCGCGGCGGCCGGGGCGTTCGGCGTGCCCTGGTCGGCCGGCGCCTGAGTCGGCGGCGCGGCGGCCGGGGCGTTCGGCGCGCCCTGGTCGGCCGGCGCCTGAGCCGGCGGCACGGCTCCGGTGGCCCTCTCCGCCCCGCCCGAGCTCTTCATCTGCTCCGAGAGCCCCGAAGGGGTCGGGACGGCGCCTCGCTCGTTCCCGTTCCCGCCGGTGTTCGTGAGGACGATGACGACGGCGGCGATGACGACGACCGGCGCGAGGGCGGTCAGGAGCCGCCGCCGCGCGAAGCGAAAGGACGGGCGCTCAGCCCGGGGCTGCCGGGGTAGGCCGCGAAGAAGCGCGTCGCGCGCGCTCGCCGGAAGCTCGAGGAACGGCGCCTCCTGGAGGGCCTTCTTCCCCGCCTCGAGCAGCCGCACCTCGTCGGCGCAGCGCTCGCAGGCGGCGATGTGCGCGGACACGTCGGGCCGGCGCGCCTCGTCGAGATCCCCCTCGACGTACTCGAAGAGCTCGAGCTCGTCCGGGTGCATGGTGGTCGTCACTGCCCGTTTGACTCCTGGTGGGCGACCGAGGTTCCCAGCGTCCGAGCGAGCTCCCTCCGGCCGCGGTAGATGCGCGACTTCACGGTACCTTCAGGGACGCCCGTCAGCTCCGTGATCTCGTCGTAGGAGGCCCCGAGGACGTCGTAGAGGACGACGGCGAGGCGGAAGTCGTCGTCGAGCGAGTCGAGCGCCGCCTGGAGAGCGCCCGAGAGCTCACTCGCGACGAACGGGTCGCGCGGGTCGGGTCGCTCCTCGACCACGTCGGTCGGGCCGGCGCGCCGCTTGAGCCGCTGGTCGTGCGCTGCGTTGAGGGTGATCCGGTACATCCAGGTCGAGAAGAGCGCCCCAGAGCGGAAGTTCGGGAGTGCGAGCCAGGCACGCAGGAAGGCCTCCTGGACAGCGTCGGCGGCGTCGGATTCGTTGCCGAGCGTCCGGGCGGCCAGGGTGTAGAGCTTCGCCTGGTGGCGCTCGACGAGCTCGCCGAAGGCCCGCTTGTCGCCTCGGCGCGCGCGCTCGACGAGCTGTGCGTCAGGATCTGCCACCGGTGAAGATTCTCATCTGGCACGGCTATCTCCTGGGCGGGACGGGCTCGAACGTCTATACGCGCTCGCTCGCCCGGGCCTGGAGCCGCCTCGGGCACGCCGTCACCGTCCTTTGCCAGGAGCCGCATCCGGAGCGCTACGACCTCGGGGGGGCCCGCGTCGTGCGGCCCGACATCGGCGGGCCGTTGCCGGTCTTCGTCCTCGATCGCTACGAGGACGCCGAGCCGCGGCTGCTCCAGGACATGACCTGGGACGAGCGGCGCGGCTTCGTCGAGCGCAATGCGGCTGCCGTCCGCGAGCATTTGCCGGCCGGCTTCCTGCTCACGAACCACGTCCTCCTCGGAGCCCCCGTCGGGGTGGCGGCTGGGATGCCATTCACTGTCAAGGCGCACGGATCGGAGCTCGAGTTCTCCATGCGCGGCCGCCCCGAGCTCGGCGCCTGGGCGCGGGAAGCGCTCGCGGGCGCGCGTGAGACGATCGCCGGCTCGGAGCACATCCGCCGTGTCCTCGAGGAGGTGGTCGGCCCGGGCCCGCACATGGAGCGCGTGCGCATCGTGCCGCCCGGGGTGGACGTCGAGGAGCTCCGGCCGGAGCCGCGCGACGTCGCACTCGAGCACCTCGTCGAGGAGGCTCGCCGCGACCCGCCGCGCGCCGGTGAGCGCGACCCGGATCCCGGTAACGCAGAGCGGCTTGCCGAGTTCCTCGCGGGCGACGAGCCGACGATCGTCTACGTCGGGAAGCTCTCGGCCGAAAAGGGCGTCTCGCTCCTCCTAGAGGCGCTGCGGTGCGTAGAAGCGCGGGCCGTGATCGTCGGCTTCGGCCCGGCGCGGGCAGAGCTCGAGGCCGTGGCCGGCCCGCGCGTTCTCTTCACCGGCCCGCTCGAGCACCGCCACCTCGCCCACCTCTGGCCGCTCGCCACCGTGAGCGTGACGCCGTCGGTGTTCCCCGAGGCGTTCGGCATGGTGGCGGCGGAGGCCGCCGCCTGCGGCTCGCCGCCTCTCGTCGCCCGCCACTCGGGCCTCGCCGAGGTCGCCGAGGGGCTCGAGGCTGAGTATCCGCCCGAGTACCGCCGCCTCGCGAGCTTCGAGAGCGCGAACGCGGAGGACCTCGCGACAAAGCTGGCCGAGCTCCTCTTGCTCCAGCCCGAGGAGTGGCGGCGGCTCTCGGAAGCGGCGCGCCGCGCGGCCGTAGCGCGCTGGAGCTGGGAGCACATCGCGGCTGCGATACTCATGAGCCCATGGGAGACGCGCAGCGACTGACCCCCGACGAGCAGATCCGCCTCGCGCGCGAGCAGTACGAAGCGGCGACCGACTTCACCGTCGCGGTCGAGGAGGAGTTCGCTCTCCTCGACCCGCAGACGCTCGGGCTCGTCAATCGCTTCGAGGAGCTGTTCGCCGCCTCGAGCGAATCGGACCTCGAGGGCCACATCGTCGGCGAGCTGATCGCCTCCGAGGTCGAGGTGCGGAC
>JBGPNP010000405.1:0-2683 GCA_041487575.1 Gaiellaceae bacterium
CTGCAACCTCCTCCACGCCATTGCCGACGACGAGACGGGCGACCTCACCCGGCGTTGGCTCGCAGGCGAAACGATCATGCACCGCGCTCTGGCCGATCATCTCGACGAGTTCGAATGTGAGGCAGTCGAGATCGTGACCGCGTCCGGCGTGCAGATCGACGTCGACCTGGTTGGAGGCAACCGCCGGATCTACCATCGCCTGTCGCAAGCAGCGCACAACGCTCGTCCCGGCTTCGCGGACTCCGTCGCACGTCCCCTCCGCCTCTTCGCCTACGGGCCGCACCCTGACATCCGCGCGAACGTGGTCTACGTCGAGTTCACCGGCGTTCGGGTCGAGAGCTGCCTGATCGCCGCAGGTCATGCCCTCGCGGTGATCATCGGGGGGGCGTTCTACCGGGACAGAGTCCTGCCGTTAATCCAGGAACGACAAGCCATCGAAGAAACGATGCCTATCGACTCGAACGTGCGAGCTCAGCACGGCTGGCACGACGCCTCCTAGACAAGGGTCGCTCGCGCCAAGCTGGCGCTCACGAGCTCGGGGCCGCATCGAAGGCGGGCTCGCGAGCGATGTTGCGATGCATGAAAATGCATCCGGGGTCGGGTTCGCGTCTTGCACGCTGGCGTGGCGTCGGCACGCGCCTGCGTCCCTCCCTACTGGCCCGCGGAGGTCGGAAACCCGCATGGTTGAACGGAGCGCGCCTAGCTCTCGAACGTGCGTGGGGAGATTCGAGTACCTGACGACGACTCTCTTGGGCTCAGCGCCGCCCCCTTGTTCCTTTCACCGCGCGAGCGCGGCGACGATCTCCTCGAGCTCGGGGAAGCGGCCTACCCTCTCCTTGGAGAAGACGAGGCGGCCGTCCGCGACGATGTCGAACTGGCTTTCCGCTCCGCTGACTGCGGTCGCGTCGATCCCCTTGGCTCCGAGCTCGGCCGCGAGACTCGCGGCCCGCGTGTCGTAGCCGCTTCAGATCGGGCAGTAGAACACTTCGACGCGCACCTTGAAGACACTACCGTTCGTGAGCTGCCTGGCACACGGGCGGCGTGTGTGCGAGCGTGTGTGCGACACTGGTATTTGACCACGCAAGCTTCTCGGAGGAACGATGAGACTCGAGGGCATCCACCACGTCACCTGCATCACCGGCGACGCGCCGGGGAACGTCGACTTCTACGTGCGGGTGCTCGGCCTGCGTCTCGTGAAGAAGAGCGTCAACCAGGACGACCCGACCGTCTACCACCTCTTCTACGCAGACGAGCAGGGCAGCCCGGGCAGCGACATCACCTTCTTCGAGTACCCGCACGCGCAGCGTGGCCGTGCCGGTGCGGGGATGGTGCACACGATCACCTACCGCGTCTCCTCCGAGGAGGCGCTCGACTTCTGGGAGCGCCGGCTCGCCGGAGAGGGCGTGGCGACGCGCCGCTCGGCCGAGCGGCTCCGCTTCGAGGACCCGGAGGGACTCGGGCTCGAGCTCGCCGTCGTCGAGACGTCTGACGCCCCCCTCGTCGCCGAGCATCCGGAGATCCCGGCCGAGCTCGCGCTGCAGGGCTTCGACGGCGTCCGCGCGTTTGCAGCCGAGCCGGAGGCGAGCCGCGCTCTGCTCGAGGAGACGCTCGGCTTCGTTCCTGCCGGGGACGGCTGGGAGGCGCGCGGCGACGAGCGTGGTGGCCTCTACGCGTACGACGCCCCGCCCGCCTCAGGCCCTGGGATCCCGGGCGCCGGCACGGTTCACCACGTCGCCTGGTCGTCACGGATGGATGAGCACGAGGCCTGGCTCGAGGCCGTCCAGGCGGCCGGCCGCCGTCCGAGCCCGATCATCGACCGCTTCTGGTTCCGCTCCATCTACTTCCGCGAGCCGAGTGGGGTCCTCTTCGAGATCGCGACGCTCGGGCCCGGGTTCGCTCTCGACGAAGACCCGGCGCACCTGGGCGAGGCCCTGATCCTGCCTCCTGCGTTCGAGCACCTGCGGTCGCAGGTCGAGCGCGTCCTGACGCCGATCGAGGACCCGCGGACGACCTGGACGCGGTGACTTCGGGTGGCACAGCCGCGACTCGTCGGGATCAACCACGTCGCCCTCGAGGTTGGCGACATCGAGGAGGCGCTCGCGTTCTACGGGCGCATCTTCGACCTTGCACTCCGTGGACGGAGCGCCCGCATGGCCTTCGTCGACATGGGCGACCAGTTCGTCGCTCTCTCGGCCGGACGGACGCAGCCGCCGGACGGTTCTCGCCACGTGGGCTTCGTCGTCGACGACATGGAGGCGACGAGGCGCGCGCTTGTCGAAGCCGGCGCCGAGATCCTCCCGGGAGGAGGTCTCGACTTCCGCGACCCGTGGGGCAACCACGTCCAGGTTGTGGACTATCGGGAAATCCAGTTCACGAAGGCGCCCTGGGTCGCACGTGGGCTGGGCCTCGAAGATCTCGCGAAGTCGGAGCGGGCCCTCGCGGAGCTTCGAGCCAAGGGCCTGGCGCCGGACTAGGAGCGCTGCGGGCGCCGCAGGCCGAGCCAGCGGGTGATGAGGTGGCGGCCGAGGGCGTTGATCGAGGGCATCTGCTGCTCGATCATGCCCCGGACGAGCTCGACGCTCGTCTCGGCGTGGAACTGCAGGCCGTAGGCGCTCTCGCCCACCCGGAACGCCTGGCGTTCATAGGCGTCGGAGGTGGCGAGAAGCACGGCGCCGGCCGGCAG
>JBGPNP010000406.1:0-2680 GCA_041487575.1 Gaiellaceae bacterium
CGCAAACGGGCTGCCCGCGACCAGGAGAGCCTCGTCGCGCGCGCGCACGAGCGGCTCGTGAAGGAGCTCCTGCCGGTGCTCGACGATCTGGAGCGGGCACTGGAGGCCGCCGCCGAGCACGAGGAGGCGAAGCTCGAGGACGGCGTCCGGCTCGTCGAGCGCGAGCTGCGAGCCGTGCTCGCGCGCGAGGGCCTCGTCGAGATCGAGGCGGACGGCCACTTCGACCCGCACGTCCACGAGGCGCTCCTTTCGCAGCCCTCGGAGGCCGAGGACGGCGCGATCCTCCAGGTCCTCCAGAAGGGCTACCGTCTCGGTGACCGGGTGCTCAGGCCGGCCCGCGTCGTCATCTCGCAGGGGATGGAGGAGGCGGAGCCGGCCGGATGAGCGCGCTCATGAACTTGGGGCGCCGCTGGCAAGGGATGCAAGCGCGCGGCGCGACACGTTTCGCGGGCGGAGCGATGCGGGTAGCCGACCCCGGGGGAAATGCGCAGCCTTTTTCGCGGCGACCACTTAGGAGCGCGGCTCCGCCGGCCGGGAGCCGAAGGCGGCCAAGGGCATGAGGGACTTGTACGAGATCATCGGAGTCCCGAAGAACGCTTCCCAGGACGAGATCAAGAAGGCCTATCGCAAGCTCGCCCGCAAGCATCACCCGGACAAGAACCCGGGCGACAAGGAGGCCGAGGAGCGGTTCAAGGAGATCCAGGGCGCCTACGACGTCCTCGGTGACGCCGAGAAGCGCAAGGCCTACGACCAGGACGGCTTCCGGATGTTCACGGGCGCCGGCGGGCCGGGCGCGGGCGGCTTCACATTCGACGTCGGGGATCTCGGCGACGTCTTCGGCGACCTCTTCCGTACGGGCGCTCGCCGGGGCGGCGGATTCCAGCGCGGGCGCGCGGCCGGAGGACAGCGCGGTCGCGACGTCGAGGTCGCGGTCAACCTCTCGTTCGAGGACTCGCTCCGCGGGCTCGAGACCCGGATCCCGGTCGAGCTCGAGTCGGTCTGCTCGGCCTGTCACGGCTCGGGCGCCGAGGCGGGGACGAGCCCGGTCGTCTGCCCGGAGTGCCGAGGCCGCGGCGTCGTGTCGGAGAGTCAGGGGCTGTTCGCGCTCTCCCAGCCGTGCCCGCGCTGCCGTGGCAACGGGACCGTGATCGAGAAGCCCTGCCGGAGCTGCTCCGGCGCGGGCCGCGTGCGGACGACGAAGCGCTATTCGGTCAAGCTGCCCCCCGGCGCGAAGGACGGGACGCGCATTCGCCTCAAGGGCAAGGGCGAGGCCGGCTTCGGCGGCGGCCCGCCGGGCGACCTCTACGTCGTCACCCGGGTCGCGGCCTCGCCGCTCTATGAGCGCCGTGGCGCCGACCTCGTCCTCGACGTGCCTGTGACGTACGCGGAGGCCGCGCTCGGCGCCGAGATCCAGATCCCGACACCGGACGGGACGATCTCGCTGAAGGTGCCGCCCGGCTCCCAGGACGGGAAGATGCTCCGAGTCCGCGGCCGCGGCGCGCCGAAGCTGAACGAGTCCGGCAAGGGCGACCTCCTCGCGCGCATCCGCCTGAGCGTGCCGACGAAGCTGACGAAGGCGGAGCGCGAGGCGATCGAGGCCCTCCAGAAGGTCACGCGGGAGAACCCGCGGGAGAGGCTGACCGCGTGATCTATCCGCGAAAAGTGCTGCGCACTTTCCGCGGGGCCTGGCTTGTCCCGTCGCTTCGCTCGGGAGGAGACCGAGGTATCCGCGAAAAGTGCTGCGCACTTTCCGCGGGGCCTGGCTTGTCCCGTCGCTTCGCTCGGGAGGAGACCGAGGGTGCCCTCTGAGCCCAATCCCGTTTCCCACCCTGGGTGGGGCGGAAGCCCCAACTGGATCGTATCGCTCGAAAGC
The DNA here is from genome assembly GCA_041487575.1 of Gaiellaceae bacterium. Taxonomy (GTDB): domain Bacteria; phylum Actinomycetota; class Thermoleophilia; order Gaiellales; family Gaiellaceae; genus JBGPNP01. Next base: position 1,874 of record JBGPNP010000406.1, read on the forward strand.
GCGCGAGAGGCGCGCGGACCGTGCCAAGTCGTGCACCGGTCCGTGCCAATTCTGAGGAAGGGCTGATGGACGTCCGCCCCCGGTACATGATCTCCGTCGCCGCCGAGCTCGTCGGGATGCACCCGCAGACGCTTCGTATCTACGAGGCTAAAGGCCTAGTGCGGCCGAGGCGCACGCCGGGCAACACCCGGCTCTACTCCGAGGCCGACCTCGAGCGGCTGCGCCTGATCCAGCGGCTCACGACCGAGCTCCGGCTCAACCTCGCGGGCGTCGAGACCGTCCTTCGGCTCGAGGACGAGGTGAGGCGGCTCCAGGCGCGGATCGAGCGGCTCGAGCGGGAGATGCGCGAGCAGCTCCGCGACGTGCACAGACAATACCGCCGCGAGATCGTCCCCTACGACGGCGGCAAGACGACCCTCCCCGAACCGACGAGAAGGATGCGGTGACATGGACTTCAACAAGCTGACCGTGAAATCGCAGGAGGCCGTCGGCGCGGCTCAGGAGCTCGCCCGGCGCCGCGGCAACCCCGAGGTCTACCCGGAGCACCTCACGCTCGCCCTGCTCGACCAGGAGCTGCCGCAGACGCTCGTCGAGCGGGCTGGGGGAAGCCCAGCCGAGGTCCGCCAGAAGGCCGAGGCCGCGCTAGCCGCCAAGCCGGCCGTTCAGGGCGGCGCGCAGCAGCCGCGCGCCTCGACTGCGCTCTCCCGCGCCCTCGACCAGGCCGACGACGAGCGGCGCAAGCTCGAGGACGACTTCGTCTCGACCGAGCACCTCCTGCTTGCCCTGACCGTCGTCCCGCGGGACGAG
>JBGPNP010000407.1:0-2671 GCA_041487575.1 Gaiellaceae bacterium
GTCGCCGGTGACGCAGACGACGTGCGCCCCGGGGCGGGCGAGCTTCGCGCCGACCGAGCCGGCGACGCCGAGGCCCATGACCGTCTGCTCGGCGGGAGCGACGCAGCCGCGGTGCTCGGTCACCTTGACGTAGGGGCAGTAGTACGACCAGAGGTCCTGGCCGCCGTTCTCGTTCACGAGGACGAAGCCGTCGTCGAAGACGCGGTTCAGGGCGTGGACGACTTGCTTCGTGAGAAGTGCGCCTCCGGTCGGCGCGCACTCGACCTCGACCTGCCCCTCGAACTCCTCCTTGAAGGCGACGAGGTCGGCCGTCCATTCCCGGCCGGCGACCCGCGGGACGGCCGCGGCAAGCTGGCCGAGAACGAGCTTCGCGTCGCCGACGACGGCGGCGTCCGCCTTGACGCAGCGCTCGATCTCCGAGGCGTCCACGTCCACCTGGACGACGCGGGCGTCGCTTGGCAGGTAGCGGCCGAGGCCGGTCTGGAGCTCCTCGAGGCGCGTCCCGACGTAGAGCACGGCGTCGGCCTCGTCCGCGGGGCGCGCGCTCGAGGCGGTGCGGTAGAGCCCGACGAGCCCGAAGGCGAGCCGGTGCTCCTCGGAGATCGAGCCCCGGCCCGAGGGCGTGGTCAGCACGGGAGCGTCGAGCCGCTCGGCGAGCTCGACGAGCTCCGCCTCCGCGCCGGACAGCCCCACGCCGCCGCCCGCCCAGATGAGCGGGCGCGCCGCCTCGCCGAGGATGCGGGCGGCCTGCTCGACCGCCTCCGGGTCGCCGGCCGAGCGCAGGCCTGCCAGCGGCCGCCGGTAGGCAGCGATCGCAGCGGCCGTACCGGCAACATCACCTGGGACCTCGACGAAGACCGGCCCGGGCCTCCCGCTCCGGGCGAGCGCAAAGGCCCGCTCCATCGTCCACGCCGTTCGCTCCGGGAGGTCGATCCGCACGGCCCATTTCGTCACCGGCCGGACCAGCCCGAGCGAGGGCGTGTCCTGAAACCCGCCCGCACCCTCGTGGCGGCGGCTCGCCGCCGAGACGATGCAGACGATCGGGCTGCACGCGTAGGAGGCCTCGAGGAGGCCCGGGACGAGATTGGCCATGCCCGGGCCGGGGCTCGCGTGGACGACGCCCACGCGACCGGAGACGCGCGCGTAGGCCATGGCCATGAAGACCGCGGAGGTCTCCATGCGGACGAGCACGGGCTTGACGTCGCTCCCGTAGAGATCGTTGTAGAGAAACAGAGGATTCCCGGGGAGGCCGAAGACGTACTCCACTCCCTCGGCCTCGAGCGCCTCGACGATCGCAGCCCAGGGCATCCGTCCCGGCCCGCCCGCTTCCTGCTCGACTTCCGTTCCGCTCGGCGACATCACACCCCTCCTGGACGTCTGCGATAGAGGACGACCGCGTCCCCCTCGACCTGGGCATCGAAGGTACGCACGCGCACCGAGTCGTCGAAGAGCGCCCTCCCCGTCTCCAGGTCGAACTCCCAGCCGTGCCACGGGCAGGTGAGGATCCTGTTCTTCCGCCCGTAGCGGTGCTCGTACGGCGCGGCGGGAAGCCGCGTCCCCGAGATCCGCCCGTGGACGAGAGGGCCGCCGTGGTGAGGGCAGGAGTTCGCCACCGCGAAGAGCGCGCCCTCGACGTTGAACAGGGCAACCTCGGCGCCGAAGGCCTCGACTCGCGCCCGCGCCCCCGCGGGAAGCTCGGAGACCGGCAAGACGGCGGCCCGCTCGCTCATACCGCGGCCGCGGCGGCCCGCTTCGGCAGGCGGTAGAGGGCGCGGGCGTTCTCCGACATCACCTTCTCGCGCCATTCCTCGGGGAGCCGAGCCTCGACGATCTTCGGCGTGTCGAAGTCCCAGTGCGGGTAGTCGGTCGCGAAGAGGAGCATCTCGTCCATGCCCTCGACGGCCTCGAGGACGGAGACGAGCTGGCTCTTGCGCTTCGGCTGCTCGAGCGGCTGCGTCGTGAAGCGGACGTGCTCGCGCACCTGCTCCGACGGAAGGCGTCGGACCCAGGGCGTCTCCGAGCGGAGCGCCTTCCAGTTCGCGTCGAGGCGCCAGAGAACGCCGGGTAGCCAGGCGACGCCGGCTTCGATGAAGACGACACGGAGGTCGGGGAAGCGCTCGAACACTCCCTGGCAGACGAGGGAGACGAGGTGGGACATGGCCGCGCCCGGGAGGAGCGTGTGCCATTCGAGGTAGTAGGACGGGTAGCCTGTCGCCGTCGGCGGAGGGTTCGTCGCGAGCCCCTCCGCGCCGACGTGCACGGCGACCGGCAGCCCGATCTCGACAGCGGCCTCGAAGATCGGCAGGTAGTGGGGATCGCCGTAGCCCGCGCGCGCGCCGCAGGAGACGATCACCTGGACGACGTCGGGGTGCGAGCCGAACGCCCGGATCTCCTCGGCGGCCCGCTCCGCGTCCTGTGTTGCGACGACGAGCGAGCCCTTGAGGCGCGGGTCGCGGGGAAGCCACTCCTCGCAGAGCCACCTGTTGTAGGCAGTTGCGAGAGCGGCTGCGAACTGCGGGTGCGCCATGCACGAGACGTTGAGGATGTCCTCGCCGGTGAGGATCGCGTGCTCGACCTCGTAGCGGTCGAGAAGCTGCTCGCGCATCGTCTCGTAGTCCGACCCGGGAACGCCGCCCGCCGCAGGCTTCGCGTCGTTCATGGTGAAGCCCGA
>JBGPNP010000408.1:0-2659 GCA_041487575.1 Gaiellaceae bacterium
CGAACGATCTCGCCTGCCTCGGCGCAACGCCTCATTGGATGATGGTGACGGCACTCTTACCGCCGGGTACGACGGAGCAGCAGGTCGAATCCCACTTCCGCGAGTTGCGCGATGCCTGCCTGCAACGGGGCATTTCGCTCGTCGGGGGCCACACGGAGGTCACGTTCGGGGTAGACAGGCCGATCCTCGTCGGCGTTCTGATCGGTGAGGCTGAAGACGGAAGACTCCTGCGCCCCGGCGGCGCTCGCCCCGGAGACCGACTGTTGCTGACCCGAGCCATCGCCCTCGAAGGAACGGCTCTCGTTGCCCGCGAGCTCGGCGCCCGCCTCAGCGGCGCTGTCGACCCCCTAATGGTCGAGCGCGCCGCGAGTCTCCTCTTTGATCCCGGCATCTCTGTCGTCCCGGAGGCGATCGCTCTTCTGGAAGCCGGCGGCGTGACCGCTCTCCACGACCCGACCGAGGGCGGCCTGGCAACCGGTGTCCGCGAGCTCGCGCTCGCCGCCGGCTGCGGCGCGACGATCGATCGGGACGCGGTGCCGATCCTGCCGGAGACAGCGGCGATCGCCGACGCGCTCGGCCTCGACCCACTCGGGATGCTGGCCTCCGGCAGTCTCCTCGTGGCTGCCGACGCCGGAGCCGTCGAGCGGCTGATCTCGATCAGCGGCACTCTCGGCTTTCGCTTGACCCCAATCGGGGAGGTAACCGACCAGGAAGGCCGGTTCACCCTGCGCGCAAATGGCCTCGAGCAGGAGATGCCGGTTTTCGGCAGCGACGAGATCACCCGAGTCTTGGGCGGACGGGCGTCGGCCTAAGAGAGGAAGCGCTCTACCTCCGCGCGGAATGAGTCACGCGCCTCGACGAAGATGAAGTGCCCGCACCCCGGCAGGATCACCGTCGTCGCGCTCGGGATCGTCGCGAAGTCCGCGGCGCAGACAGGCCCGGTGATGAAGTCGTCCTCGCCGGTGATCACGAGCGTGGGCGCCGTGATCTTCTCCAGCTCGGGCCGCAGGTCGAACGTGGTGAAGACCTCGTTGTTGAAGAGGAGCAGCGCATCCGCGACCGGGACCTCCCCGCGCAGCCCCTCCAGGTACGCGCGCTCCGCGTCGCCGTATCGGGCGAAGTAGAACGGAAACTCGCGAAGCGCGAGGTCGGCGAGCTCCTCGTCCGACTCGAAGCGGCCTTCCTGCTCGTCCTCGAGCGCGGCGAGCGCATCGGCGTACCAGGGCTCGTCCGCCTTCGCGTGGATCCTGGCCTCCATCGCCGCGGTCTGCTCCCCGGCGAAGCGGGCCAGCGTGCTCGCGAGCACGAGCTTCTCGACGCGGTCGGGGTACGCCGCCGCGTACGCCTGCGCGGCCACGCCGCCGTGCGAGTGCCCCAGCAGGAGCATCCGCCCGAGCCCGAGGTGGGCACGAAGCTCCTCGAGGTCGGCGACGTAGTCCTCGGTGGCGTACGCGCGCGGGTCGGACGGGCGGTCCGAGCCCTCCGTGCCCCGAGGGTTCAGCAGCACGAGCGTGAAGCTTCCGCCCAGCCCGGCCAGGTCGCCGAAGTAGCGCGACGAGAAGCCCGGCCCGCCCGGGTGGCAGACGAGCACCGGGCCCGAGCCCTCGCGGCGGTAGCTGAGCGTTCGGCCGTCGGCCGCCCGGAACGACTCCACGGGCCGACCCTAACCGCTAGGAGACGGAAACCGCCTTCGCATGCTGCTTCGGGCGCAGGTAGAGAAACTCGTACAGAAGGGCTGCGACGACCGCGCCGGCGGCCGGGCCCACGTAGTAGATCCAGGTGTAGCTCTCCCACACGCGGTAGACGAGCTCGGGGCCGAAGGCTCGCGACGGGTTCATCGGGGCGCCTGTCAGCGGCCCGCCCACCAGTACGCCCATCGTGATCACGAGGCCGATCCCGAAGCCGGCCACGGCCTTGAAGGCTCCGCGCTCGTCGACGGCGGTCGCGAAGACGGCGAGGACGAGGAAGCCGGTCATGATCGCCTCGAGCACCAGGCCCGCCCCGTTCCCGATCGACGGGTGCAGCGTCGGCGCGCCGAGCCGCGCGGGGCCGATCGCCTCCTTCGGGAAGATCCACCAGAGCAGCAGCGCGGCGACGCAGGCTCCGGCGAACTGGTTGAACCAGTAGACGACCGCGAGCCGTAGGTCGATCCGGCGGGTGACGACAAACCCGAGCGTGATCGCCGGGTTGAAGTGGCCGCCCGAGATGTGACCGAGCGCGGTCACCATCAACCCGATCGCGAGACCGTGCGCGAGCGCGACGCCGAGCAGCCCGGCCGAGCCGACCATGATCGCGCCGGCGCCGAAGAAGGTCAGCGCGAACGCGCCGATGAACTCGGCCGTGCCGCGCCTCAGGTAGTCGCCCTGCACGCGGACGAGCCTAGAGAGAGGGGCGGACGGACCGTTTTGGTCCAAAAAAATTCGCCGAGCCGGTGACGCTTTCGTCCACCCAACCGGCCGACGTTCCGCTTCCGCGTACCGCCCCCCGGCGGGGCTTCGACCTAATCGCGCTCCGTGCTCGGCGCAAGCGGAAACCTAGAGGGTTCGGACAGGTCCCTGCAAGGAGCTCGGAAAGAAAACTTCTCGCAAATTGCGGCGAGGTCTAGTCGCCGCGTCGCGAGAGGAAGCCCCCGCGGTCTCCCTCACCGCCGGCGAGGGAG
>JBGPNP010000409.1:0-2657 GCA_041487575.1 Gaiellaceae bacterium
CTCCAGTGGCTCTGGCTGCTCGCCTCGGCGACGCCGGTAGATGCCTACTCCCCGCCGCCCGAGGCGGGAACGGGGCTCGCCGCCTCGGTCCTTCACTTCTCGGCAGGCTGGCGCGCGCTCGTCCTCCGCGACGGAGCGGTCTTCCTTGGCAGCGGCCCGGACATGGGCCCGATCTACCGGCAGTCCCCTGACCCCGAGCTCCACTTCCGCTCGATCTACCTCGACGCCTTTCTCCTCGAGATGATCCAGCGGCTCCGCCTCGGCGAGATCGCCGACCGCCTCGCCTCCCTCGGAGACCCGGTCCGGCAGCCCGAGCGGCTCGCAGAGCTCGAGGCCGAGATGTCCGAGTTTCGCAACGTCTTCTGGTGGCAGCAGCTCGGCGCCCAGTGGCACGGGAACCAGCTCCTGCGCGCCTACCAGCGCCAGCACGAGATTCCCGAGCTCTTCTCCCAGGTGATCGGCGAGCTCGAGGACTACTCGCGCAAAGCCCAGACGGCGGCGACGCAGCGAACGGAGGCGCTCCTCGGCGTCCTGACGATCGTCGGGCTGCCGTTCGGGCTAGCGGTCGGCATCCTGCACGCGCTCGGGAACGACAGCTGGGTCTGGCTCCTGGTCTCGCTCGCTGCCGCAGCGGCCTTGAGCGGGGCGATTCTGGCCACCGGCACCGGCAGAGCGCTCCTTCGCCTCTGGCGCCTATTAGGTCCGCGCCCTCTCCGGCGCACGAGCCGGGGACGCTCGCGGTAGCTGCCCGGGTCCCCTGGCGAGAGCCCGATCCGTATCCCTGCCGAAAGAAGCTGCCGGCTACTGTCGCTACGAATCGCCGGCGCGGAGGCGCTCGAGCTCGGCCACCTTGCGGCCGACGTCGACCTCGAGCTGCTCCTCGAACGCCTTGATCTTCTCCTCGGCGTGGGCGATCGCCTCTGAGAGCCTCTCGGAGAGGAGCTTGAGCCGCGCGCCCACGGCGTCCTGCTGGATCTCCGCGGCGCGGGCCATGTCGTCGAGGCGGCGCTGGAGTCGGTCGGCGGTCGAGCGCGCAGCCGCGCCGATCCGGTCGGCGACCTCCTTCTCGGCGCGGCTCGCGAACTGCTCCATCGCCTTCTCCAGCTCGCGGGCGAGCCGCTCGGCCGATTTCTCCCTCGACTGCCGGATCTGCTCGTCGAAGCGCCGCTCGGCCTCCTCGGCGACGCGGGAGCTGGCGCGCTCGAGTGTGCGCCCGAACTGCTCGAGCTGGCGGCGCTCGGCGTCGGCGATGGCGGCGGAGAGGCGGGCGAGCGCCTCGGTCTCCTCGTGCTCGATCTGCTCTCGGAGCTCCCGCTCGCGGGAGCGGAGGCGGTCGGCGACCTCGTGGAGCGCGCGGCGGCGCTCGGCCGCATGCGTCTCGATCTCGGTGACGGTCTCCTGGGAGATCCGGGCGGCGAGCTTCTCCAGGTCCTCGCGCAGGCGCCCCAGCTGCGTCCTCTGCTCCTCGGTCGCGGTCGCGAGCTGCTCGGCGTTCGCCGCCAGCCGTGCGTCGTAAGCGGCGAGCGCGTCCTGCTGGCGCCGCGCGAGAACGGCCAGGTCGCCCTCCCGGGCGCGTTGCTGGCGCCCGATGTCGTCGAGCCAGCCCGTGAGCCGTTGCTCGAGCCGCTGTTGCGCGGCGGCGAGCGCGTCCGCGAGCTCCTGGCGGGCCTGCTCGGCCTGCCCGGCGACGAGGGCGCGCCGCTCCTCGGCGAGCCGGCGCTCCTGCTCGGCGAGGACGTGGCCCGCGTTCGCGCGCTCGACGGCGAGGATCCGCTCGAGCTCGGCCCGCCGGGCCTCGCCGTGCGCGGCCAGGAAGGCGGCGAGCTCCTCCTTCGCCTGCGAGATGAGCTCCTCCGCGGTGGGGCCGGTCTTGCGGCCCCGGAACCTCTCAGATGGTCCCGGCATCGCGCCAATCGTACGGGTCGGCGCGCAGGAGGTTGCGGAACCGCTCGAGCGCCGCCTGCGCGATGCGCCCTGCGAGCCGGTCGGACGCGGCACCCACGCCGGCCGGGTTCCAGGTCAGGACGACGGCGACGTAGGCGCCTCCCGGCCAGTAGACGAGGCCGGCGTCGTGGCGTGCGGCGACGATCCAGCCGGCCTTGTGGAGGACGGCGACACTGTGCCCGCGGCCGACGAGGCGGTCGAGCTTGCCCCGATCCGACGAGTGCGCGAGCAGGTAGAGGAGGGCTCGGGCGTCCGCGGGCGAGAAGCCGCGGAGGCCGTGGACGAGGGCGCCGCGCCCGCCGGCCGCGAGGTGGAGCAGGCGGACGAGGCGGGCGAGATCGAACGCGGTCGTGTACTTCCCGCGCCCGAACGCGGGCGCCCGCTCGACGCGAAGCGGGATCGGCCGCGGCGCGGCGGCGGTGTCGAGCACGTAGCCGCCGTACATCTCGGAGTCGAGGAGGCCGAGGGCGCGCATGGTCCCGTTCACCAGCGCCGAGCCGCCCGACGTGGAGCCGCCGAGCCAGACCTCGAGCTCGTACGCGGCCTCGTTGTCGGAGTCGGCGAGCATGGCGCGGAGAAGCCTCGCCAGCCGTGCGTCCGGCGCCCCGGGCAGGGCTCGGAGAACCTCGACGCCGATCGCGAGCTTCAGGGTCGAGGCGGCGGGGAAGCGGGCAAGCGCGTTCCAGGCGGCCCCGCGGCCCGTTCGGAGATCC
>JBGPNP010000410.1:0-2655 GCA_041487575.1 Gaiellaceae bacterium
GCGAATGCCACCGCGGCGGAGAGGCCGGTCGCAACGAGCGAGCCGGCGGCCGCCCCGGTCTCCGCGTCGACGCCGCGCACGAGCCCGAAGCGCACGGCGACGGCGAGCGCGCCGAAGGAGGCTCCGGCAAGAAAGCCGAGGGGGACGGCCATCGCCAGCTAGGCTATGGTCATGGGAAGTTGGACGCTCGTCGAACGGCTCGCTGAGGCGACGATCGGCGGAACATTCAACTTCTACCGCGAGGGCGAGGGCGCGGGGCTCAGGCGCTGGCGGCTGCGCACCTACCTCGACACCCGGGCCGATGCGCCCATCCTCCTCGTCGGCGAGGCAGCCGGCTACCGAGGGGCGCGCGTCAGCGGCATTCCCTTTACCTCGGAGCACCAGCTCACGGGTCACGGCCCGGCGGAGGCGACGGCGACGATCGTCCACGACGTCCTCGAAGAGCTCGGCCTCGAGGAGTCCGTCCTCTTCTGGAACCTCGTGCCGACGCACCCGCACGAGCCCGGGCGACCGGACTCGAACCGCAGGCCCACCCGCGCCGAGATCGAGGCCGGGCGGCCCTTTCTCGAGGAGCTCGCCCGCGGTCGCCGCGTGATCGCCGTCGGCCGCATCGCGCAAGAGACCCTCGGCGGCCCGTACGTCCGGCACCCCTCGAACGGAGGCGCCGCGCAGTTCCGGGCGGCTCTTGCCGACGCGCTCGGGCAGAATCCCTAAGTGGTCTCCACCGCAAATACGGCCCCGCCTGTCCGGCTGCAAACCGGCGCATCCCAGCGTCCTCGGTCGGCCACATACCTCTTGGGTATGCGGCCTCCCTGCGTCCTTGGGCTGCTTGGTTTTCGCGTGGCCAGACGAGACCGTACTTACGGTGGAGACCACCAAGCGTGACGGCGTTCCTCTGGGTTCTCGCGGCGCTCGGTGCGGTCGCGTTCGCCTGGACGCTAGCGGTCACGCTGAGCCGTGCGAGCGGCGGCCACCGGGCGGCGTCCGTCCCGCTGCCCGAGGAGTCCGGGAAGACGCGCTACGAGCTCGACAACGAGCACCCGTTCAACGCCGCCGCCTTCTTCGTGGTCACGCTCTGCATCGGCGGGCTGGTCGCCGCGATCCTCGCGCTCTCGCTGACGTAGGGACGGCATCGTGCCTCGCCTGGACGCCGGCGGACTTCCAATCCGTCGTAACACGTTTCTCCTTGCGGCCTCGCTGACCGCGAGCTCGGGCACGCTCCAGCTCGTCGCAGCCGTCTCCTCGCTCACGTTCGTCCTCGTCACCGGGGTGGAGGGCCTCCTCGGGCTCGGGCCCGCGATCTTCCTCGCCTCGGCGGCGCTGTCCGCCTTCCCCCAGGGGCGGGCGATGGACCGCTTCGGCCGCGTGCCCGTCCTCGTCTGCGGCTATGCCTTCGGCACGGCCGGCTCGCTGCTCACAGCGGTGGGCGCCTGGACGACGACTGCCGCCGCGGTCATTCCGGGATTCATGCTCATCGGCGTCTCGGCGGCCTCGGCCACGCTCACGCGCGCCGCGGCCGGCGACATGTACCCGCCCGAGCGGCGCGCGCGGGGGATCGCGCTCGTCCTCTTCGGAGCAGTCTTCGGCGCCGTTCTCGGCCCGGCCGTGTTCAGTCCCCTCATGGCCGGCCGCGACCTCACCCCCCGCGAGCTCGCCATCCCCTGGATCGTCGCCGCCGGCTTCCAGCTCGCCGCCCTCACGCTCGTCGCCTCCGTCCGGCCGGACCCTCGGCGGATCGCGGAGTTGATCGGGGCCCGCGACGACGTCGCTCCCGCCGGGCCGGCGGCGCCACTCGGGGAGCTACTCAGGAAGCCGGGCGTCGTGCCGGCGCTCCTCGCCGCCGTGGCGAGCTTCGCAGTCATGGTCGCGGTCATGAACCTGACCGGCTACGTGGTCGTTCACAACCATCACCACCACGAGCACACGGTCTTCCCGATCATCGGAGCGCACGTCCTCGGCATGTACGCCCTCGTCCTCGTCGTCGGGAACGTCATCGACCGGCTCGGCCGCCGGCCGCCGCTCGTCGGTGGGCTCGCGCTCATGGGCGCATCCTGCGTAGGGCTCCTGTGGGCGGAGAGCGTGTGGGGGACGGCCGCGCTCCTGTTCGGCCTCGGCCTTGGCTGGAACCTGTCGTTCGTCGCCGCGACGACCGAGCTCGTCGACCGCACGAGCGCGACTGAGCGCGGGAAGCTCCTCGGCTTCTCGGATCTCCTCTCCGGCCTGACGGGAGCGGGCCTGGCGCTTCTGGGCGGTTTCGCGCTCAAGGCGCTCGGCGTGGCGGCGCTTGCCGTCGGCGCGGGGGTCATCGTCTTCGTCCCGGCGCTCTGGATCCTCCGCGACGGCCGTCGCCGCGCCGAGCCGGCGCTTGCTACGATCTCAGACCGTTGAGGCGGACGCCGGTCCGCCTTCTCTCTGATGAAGACCTGGAACGCGAAACCGAACGAGCTCGAGCGACGCTGGTACGTCGTCGACGCCGACGGCGAGATCCTCGGCCGTCTCGCGACGCGCATCGCCGACACGCTCCGCGGCAAGCGCAAGCCCGAGTACACACCGCACGTGGACACCGGCGACTTCGTCGTCGTCGTGAACGCCGAGAAGGTCGCTGTCACGGGCAAGAAGCTCGAGCAGAAGATCTACTACCGCCACTCCGGATAC
>JBGPNP010000411.1:0-2655 GCA_041487575.1 Gaiellaceae bacterium
GCCGCCATGAAGAGGAGCGCCTTGAAGAAGGCGTGCGTCATCAGGTGGAACATGCCGCTCGCGTAGGCGCCGAGCCCGACCCCGAGGAACATGTAGCCGATCTGCGACATCGTCGAGTAGGCGATCACGCGCTTGATGTCCGTCTGGACGAGCGCGATCAGCCCGGCCATGACGAGCGTCGCCGCGCCGAGCCCGGCGGCGAGGTCCTGGACCTTCGGCGCGAGCTCGAACAGCGGGTGCGTGCGCACGATGAGGTAGACGCCCGCGGTCACCATCGTGGCCGCGTGGATGAGGGCGGAGACAGGCGTCGGCCCCTCCATCGCATCCGGGAGCCAGGTGTGGAGTGGGACCTGCGCCGACTTCGCGACCGCGCCGCCGAGTAGGCCGAGCGCGATCAGGACGGCGACCGCGCTCCCGCCCCCGATCTTCTGGGGCGCCTGGGAGAAGACCGTGCCGAAGTCGAGCCCGCCCGTCTGCTTGGCGAGGAGAAAGAGGGCGAGCACGAAGGTCGCGTCGCCGAACGCGTTCATGATGAACGCCTTCTTCCCGGCGGCGACGGCCGTCTCCCGGGCGTGCCAGTAGTTGATGAGGAGGTACGACGAGAGGCCGACCATGCCCCAGCCGGCGAGGAGGAGGAGCAGGTTCCCCGACTGGACGAGCAGGAGCATCGAGAAGACGAAGAGCGCCTTGTAGGCGTGGTAGCGCCGCTCCTCCGTGTCGGCGTGCATGTAGCCGACGGCGTAGGAGAGGATGAGGAAGCCGACGCCCGAGACGACGAGCATCTCGAAGACGGAGAGAGGGTCGACGACGATCTGGAGGCCGACGCGGAGGTTCCCCGCCGAGAGCCAGGTCCAGAGCGTCGAGGCGTGCGAGCGCTCCTCCGGGCTCTCGCCGAGGAGCGTGAAGAACGCGACGAGCGAGCCTGCGAAGGAGATGGCGGTCGCGAGCGAGGCGATCCAGCCCGCGGCGCGCCCCGAGATGCGGTTCCCGGCCGCGGCGATGAGCGCGACCGCGACCGCAGGCGAGAGGAGCGTGATCCAGGAGGCGGCGATCACGGGTAGTTCGTCCGGTGACATTGCCGTACGGAGGATGTCGCCGGGCGAGCCACTTATCCCCTGAGCGAGGTCAGCTTGTCCACGTCCAGCTCGACGCGCCGGCGCGACATCGCAACGATGAGGCCGAGCCCGACGACCGCCTCCGCGGCTGCGACGACCATGACGGTGAGCGCGAAGATCTGGCCGTCGCCGCTTCCCCACTCGCGCGAGAAGGCAATCAGGGCGAGGTTGCCCGCGTTCACCATGAGCTCGAGCGCGAGCAGGATGATGAGCGGGCTACGGCGGATGAGGACGCCGAAGGCCCCGGTCGCGAAGAGGACGACCGAGAGGACGAGATAGGCGGCAATACCAGGACCCGTCATCTCGGGCCCATGGGTAGTCTCACTGGGAGGCTCCTCGCGAGCGGAGCGATGCGACTAGCTCCTTCCGCGGAAACTGCGCAGCACTTTTCGCGGTTCATTCGACCTCACCGTGCTTGTGCGGCGCCGTGCCGAGGATGACCCCGCCGACGGCGGCCACGAGGAGGACGATCGACGTCACCTCGAAGGCGAGCAGGTGGTCGGACAGGAAGAGCTTGCCGATCTCACTGGGCGAGCCGAAGGAGCCCGTGACCCGGGCCGGGTCGGAGAGCCGGCCGCCGGCCTTGAGCCCGATGACGACGATGACCTCGACGGCGATCGCGCCTGCCACGAGCACGGCGCCGACGTTCTGGATTCGCGGCCCGCCCGCCCATGGGGTGTCTGCGCGGCCGCCGAGGTAGGCGATCACGAAGAGGAACATGACGACGATCGCGCCCGCGTAGACGAGCACCTGCGCCGCGGCCACGAACTCCGCCTCGAGCAGGAGGTAGAGAACGGCGAGCGAGGCGAGGTTCCCGATCAGCGAGAGCGCCGAGTAGAACGGGTTCGAGAAGAGGACGACCGCGATCCCACTCGAGACGAGCGCGAGAGCGGCGCCGATCCAGACCATCCAGACGATGACTTCGCCGGCGCCGCTCGTGAAAGAGGCGAGGATCACGACTCGACCTTCCAGACGGGCTCGGGCGTGTCGTAGAGGTCGCGGTCGGCGACCGGCATTCGCTTCACGGGCTCCGCGAGCAGCATGTCCTTCGTGTAGATGAGGTCGTCGCGGGAGTACTCGGAGAGCTCGTACTCGGCCTCGAGGGTGATCGCGTCGAACGGACAGGCGAGCTCGCAGTAGCCGCAGAAGATGCAGCGCGAGAGGTTGATCTCGTAGATGCGCGCGTAGCGCTCGCCGGCGGAGACGCGGTTGTCCGGCGTGTTCTCGGCCGGGACGACGCGGATGCAGTCGGCCGGGCAGGCGGCCGCGCAGAGCGAGCAGCCGACGCACTTCTCGAGGCCGTTCTCGTGCCGCCAGAGCCGGTGGCGGCCGCGGAAGCGCGGGTAGACGGGCCGCTTGAACTCCGGGTACTGCTGCGTGATCGGCTTCTTGAACACCTGCTTCAGCGTCACGCCGAAGCCCTTGAAGGTGGCGGGGACGAGCGAGGTCAAATCCACACCACCAGGAGTGCGGTGACCAAAGCATTCAGTGTCGCGACCGGCAGCAGCACCTTCCAGCCGAAGCGCATCAGCTGGTCGTA
>JBGPNP010000412.1:0-2636 GCA_041487575.1 Gaiellaceae bacterium
CTCGAGGTCGTACTCGGTGCGCGAGCGGATCCGGTGCGCCTCGAGCAGCTTTCCCTGCTCCTCGAACAGCCGCACCTGCCCCTCGAGCTCGCGGCGGATCTCGACGACGGAGCGCTCGACCGTCGCGCGGTCGGTCACGTACTGCGTCGCCGGGAAGATCGCGAGGTGCTCGAGCCGCGCGTAGATCTCGCCGGTGAGCGGGTCGAAGTGCGTGATCTGCTCGACCTCGTCGCCGAAGAAGGAGATCCGGTAGGCCGACTCCATCGCCGAGGGCTGCACCTCGACGATGTCCCCGCGCACGCGGAAGCGCCCCCGGCCGAGGAACGAGTCGTTCCGCTGGTACTGGATGTCCACGAGCTTGCGCAGGGTCACGTCGCGGCCCGCCTCCTGGCCGACGCCCAGGAGGACGGTCTGCTCCGCGTAGTCGGCCGGCGAGCCGATGCCGTAGATGCACGAGACCGAGGCCACGATGACGACGTCGCGGCGCGTGAGGAGGGCCGCCGTCGCCGCGTGGCGGAGGCGGTCGATGTCGTCGTTGATCGAGGCGTCCTTCTCGATGTAGAGGTCGGCCTGCGGGACGTACGCCTCGGGCTGGTAGTAGTCGTAGTAGGAGACGAAGTACTCGACCGCGTTGTCCGGCAGGAACTCACGGAACTCGTTGCAGAGCTGGGCGGCGAGCGTCTTGTTGTGGGCGATCACGAGCGTCGGCTTCTGGGTCTGCTCGATGACCCAGGCCATCGTCGCCGTCTTGCCGGTGCCGGTCGCTCCGAGAAGGGTCTGGTGGCGGTCGCCCGCTCGGATCGAGGCAGTGAGGGACGCGACCGCCTGCGGCTGGTCGCCGGTCGGCCGGTAGGCGGCCGAGACGCGGAAATCGGGCATCGGCTCAACCTTACCTTCGGCCCTGGCGCCTCCGGCTCGCGACTCTTCCCAGCGCACCCTTAGGGGATTCCCCGCCGAGATCGAGGGAATCCCCGTCAAGAACCGGGGGATCTCCCCGACGCGACGCACCCCGGGCCGGGCCTAGCTTCGAGGGCACGGCAGTCACTTCCTGGGCTGCCCCGAACGAAAGGAGCAGGCCATGAAGTTCCCGAGGCTGCGGATGCCGAGCCCGGCGATGGGGGTCGCGATCGTCGCGCTCTTCGTCGCCCTCGGCGGCACCGCCGGCGCGACCGTACTGATCACGTCGAAGGACATCAAGGACGGCACGATCACGAGCGCCGACATCGCCAACAAGGCGATCGCACACACGAAGCTCGTCGAAGGCAAGGGCAGCGGCCTCAACGCCGACAAGCTCGAGAACATGACCGTCGCGCAAGTCGCGGCGATCCCGGGCCCCGCGTCGAGCGGCGTCGGCCTCCTGACGACGCGGACCTCGAACTACTCGGTCGGTCCGGGGGGCGGAGGCGACTTCACCGCTACCTGCGCCCCGGGCGAGAAGGTCACGGGCGGCGGCTCTTCCTCGTTCGGCGCCGTCTTCACCCTCGACTCTCGGCCCAACACCGAGAGCTCGTGGGCCACGTACGTCCTGAACGTCGGCGACCAGTCGGCGGCGCTCACCGTCTGGGCGATCTGCATCAAGTGATGCCCCGGCTCGCGCTCATCCTCGGGGTCGTCCTGCTCCTCGCGGGGCAGGGCGGCCCCGCGCGGGCCGCCCTGTCG
Source organism: Gaiellaceae bacterium (assembly GCA_041487575.1). Lineage (GTDB taxonomy): Bacteria > Actinomycetota > Thermoleophilia > Gaiellales > Gaiellaceae > JBGPNP01. Next base: position 1,660 of record JBGPNP010000412.1, read on the forward strand.
CCCCCGCCCGATCCCGGCCCCGCGATCACGCCGTTCCTCACGCGGCTGCGCGCCGAGGCGCCGGTCGCAGTCCGGACGCTCGCGGCGAGCGACAGGCCCAGGCGGCTCGTCGTCGGCCTCCGCTCACCCGCGGACGAAGCGCCCCTGCGCAGCGTCCCGGGAGTCCGGGTCTTCCGCATCGACTCGACCCTCCGCTTCGCCGTCGTCCTCGCGTCGCCGGGCGGCGCCGCAAGGCTCGCCCGGGCGCCGTGGGTCCGCTACGTGACGAGACCGGTGCCGCTCGAGCCTTCGTCGGTCGCCAACGACACGTACGTCGTCACGACCGACCCGGCGACCGGACTCCCGTACGAGTGGCAGTTCGGCGCGGCGCACGTCGAGCAGGCGCTCGAGCTCGCGCCGGGCAGCCCCGACTTCCTCATCGGCATCGTCGACACGGGCGCCGACGTCAACCATCCCGACCTTGCCGGCAAGATCGTCGCGACGAACGGCGACGTCACCGACACGGTCGGGCACGGCACCTTCGTCGCCGCTCTCGCGGCCGGCGCGGTCGGCGACGGCAGCGGCATCGCGGGCTTCGGCGGCGCCTCGCGCCTCGTCATCGCCCGCACCGAGATCCTCACGGACGACGCGCTCGCCTCGAACATCCGCTTCGCGAGCGACCAGGGCGTGCGCGTGATCAACATGTCCTTCGGTGGGACGGAGTCCGCCCCGATCGCCGACGCGATCGCGTACGCAGCGGCCAACGGCGTCCTCCTCGTCGCCGCAGCCGGGAACGAGGGGACGAACGCGCCCTCGTACCCCGCCGCGTACCTCCAGGAGCCCTTCTCGAACGGCGGTCAGTCCGTCGGCCTCGCCGTCGGCGCCTCCGACCAGAACGGCGCCCGCACCCCCTGGTCGAACTACGGGGACTGGGTGAGCCTCCTCGCCCCGGGCGGCTGGTCGAGCGACGTCTGCCCGGAGCTCGGCGTCTTCAGCGC
>JBGPNP010000413.1:0-2636 GCA_041487575.1 Gaiellaceae bacterium
CAGGACCGGGATCTCGAAGTCGCAGCACGCGTCGGCGAGCGCGAGCAGGTCGTGGGAGGACTCGGGGAGGACGACGTCCACCCGCTCGCGGCGGCAGAGCTCGAGCACGGCCGGGGCGAAGCCCGCATCGGCGCCGGGGGGGACGACGGCGAAGGCGTCGCAGAGCTGCCGGCCGATCGCGCGCTCGCTCATGTCGCAGCCGACGAGGCGCACCTCGCGCTCGCCGTTCTGCCTGAGCGCCCGCAGGAGCGCCGCCGTGCCCGGCGCGCCGGAGGCGGTGACGAGGACGGTCAGCGGCGGCACCCGGCGAGCATAGCCGGGTCGTCCTCCGGATCCGGCTAGGCGTGCGGAGATCCGAGCACGCCTCGCAGGAACACCATCCCGGGCAGCTCGCGGTAGCCGAACTGCTCGTTGAGCCTTCGGATCGGCTCGTTGCGGAGCTCGTTTCGCGTCTGGAGCTGCTCGTAGCCGGCCTGCTTCGCCCAGGCGATCTCGGCCTGCTTGAGCGCGCGGGCGATGCCGCGGCCCCGCCAGGCTCGCTTGACGCCGGTGATGTCGTGGATCGCCACGGAGGGCCTCGCTTCCGTCAGGTGGAACTTCGCGTAGCCGACGGCCTCTTCCCCTGCGACCGCGACGAAGCATGCCTCCGGCCGGTCGGCGGCGCCCCCGAGCTCGTCCGCGAGCCACTCCTCGTAGGGCCCGACCACGTCGTCCTCGTTGCCCGGAATGTCCGGCCAGGCCTCGAGGGCGACCTCGTACATGCCCCGGGCGAGCTCGGGGCGCTCCGCCCACGTCGTGATCTCGACGCCGGCCGGCGGCTCGACGATCGGCGCCTCGATCGGCGCCAGGTCGAGCACGAGCCGCGAGTCGCGCCCGATCTCGGCGAAGCCGCGGTGCTCGGCGAAGGCGAGGCTGTCCGCGTCCACTTCTTCGATCCAGGCCTCGACGGCGTCGCAGCCGTGCTCGCGGGCCCAGGAAGAGAGCTCCCTGTAGAGCGCCGAGCCGACGCCTCGCCGGCGCCGTTCGGGAAGGACGCAGACGTCGAGTGTCGCCGTGGAGCGCCCTCGCTGGTGGGGCTCGATCGCGACGAGCCCCTCGCCTACGGGCTCGCCTTCGACGTGCGCGACGAGCTCCAGCCGTTCGGGAACGCCTTTCCGCCAGGACAGGACGTCGGCGACGCTCGCCGCCCGCGCAGGCATGACGGCGTTGTGGATGTCGAGCGAGAGCTCGAGGTCGGAGTCCGTCTCCACCGGGCGAAGGTCGATGCGGGGCGAAGGCACCGCGGCACGCTAGCATCGGCCCGGATGGCCGCAAGAGCGCTCGTGATCGGGCTCGACTGCGCTGCGCCGCAGCTCGTCTTCGAGCGCTGGCTCGGCGAGCTCCCGACGATGCGCTCGCTGACCGAGCGCGGTCGCTTCGGGGTCCTCAGGAGCTGCGACCCGCCGATCACCGTGCCCGCGTGGTCGGTGATGACGTCGTCGCGAAGCCCCGGCGCGCTCGGCTTCTACGGTTTCCGCAATCGCCGCGACCGCTCCTACGACGCGCTTGCCTTCGCCGACTCGCGGGCGGTGCGCGTCCCGCGCGTCTGGGACCTCCTCTCCGCTCGCGGCCGGCCGGTCGTCGTCCTCGGCGTGCCGCAGACCTACCCCGTCAGCCGCGTCAACGGCGTCATGGTCTCCTGCTTCCTCACCCCGGACACGACGACCGCGCAGTACACGTACCCGCCCGAGCTCAGGGTGGAGATCGAGGCGCTCGTCGGTCGGTACATGGTGGACGTCGAGAACTTCCGCACCGAGGAGAAGGAGCGCCTGCTCGCCGACATCGAGGAGATGACGGAGAAGCGCTTCCGCCTCGCCGAGCACCTTCTGGCGACGCGGCCCTGGGACCTCTTCTTCATGGTCGAGATGGGCACCGATCGCATCCACCACGGGTTCTGGCGCTTCTCCGACCCCGAGCACCGCCTCTACGAGCCCGGCAATCCCTACGAGTCGGCCATGCTCGACTACTACCGCCGGCTCGACGACAAGATCGCGCGGCTCCTGGCCTTCGCGGACCGTGACACGGCCGTTCTAGTCGTCTCCGACCACGGGGCGAAGCGCATGGACGGCGGCATCTGCGTCAACGAGTGGCTGGTGCGCGAGGGCTACCTCGTGCTCAGAGAGGAGCCGCCGGGGCCCACGCGGCTCACGCCCGAGATGGTGGACTGGGAGCGCACGACCGCCTGGGGCGAGGGTGGCTACTACTGCCGGCTCTTCCTCAACGTCCGCGGCCGGGAGCCTCAGGGCACGGTAGCCCCGGAGGACTACGAGCGCGTCCGGACGGAGCTCAAGGCGGGGCTCGAGGCGCTCGGCGACGAGCGCGGCCGGCCGATCGGCACCGTCGCGCACCGGCCGGAGGAGCTCTACCCCGAGCCGAAGGGGATCGCGCCCGACCTCCTCGTCTACTTCGGCGACCTCTACTGGCGGAGCATCGGCCAGGTCGGGACCGGCGCGGTGCACGTCTTCGAGAACGACACCGGCCCCGACGACGCGAACCATGCCCACGAGGGGCTCTACGTGCTCGCGGCCGCCGGCGTCGAGCCCGGGCCCGGCGAGGAGCGGGACATCCGCGACATCGCGCCCACTCTGCTCGAGCTC
>JBGPNP010000414.1:0-2634 GCA_041487575.1 Gaiellaceae bacterium
ATCGTGCCCAGGGTCGGCGCGACGAAGCCGCCGATCAGGTTCAGCGTCGTGGTCTTCCCGCAGCCCGAGGGGCCGAGCAGGCAGAAGAACTCGCCGTCTCGTATCTCGAGGTCCATGGGCTGGAGCGCCGTGTGGTTTCCTTATCGCTTCGAGACTCCGTGGAGCGCAATTCCCGCCGCCTCCTTCATCGCGCTCTGCGAGGAATCTCGTGCGTCGTCCGGAGCAGTGGCAGCTCGCACGTTCAGGGCTGTCTTCAGTGGACGCAACTGGTCGCTCGATCGCGGCAACTCTTCGTCTCAGCCAACGGGCCGGAGGACTGTACCACCCTGCATCCGGATGTTCTTGCTTTCCCCGCCGCCCGCTGCGGCTTGAGAGACTACGACGCGGCAACGCCGCCGAGGAGGGAGGAGCGATGACTTCGACACCTGGCCAGAGCGTCGCGGAGGCGCCCAGCGCCGAGGGCGGTCGGGATACGCGGAAGACGGTGCGGCTGACCGCCGCCCAGGCCCTGATCCGCTTTCTCGCCGCGCAGTTCGCCGAGAGAGACGGGGTCGAGCACCGCTTCTTCGGGGGCTGCTTCGGGATCTTCGGGCACGGGAACGTCGCCGGGATCGGCGAGGCGCTCTTCGAGCGTCCGGACCTCCTCACGTACTTCCAGTCGCGCAACGAGCAGGCGATGGTGCATACGGCGGTCGGCTACGCGCGGATGCGGAACCGGCTGGGGACGCTCGCCTGCACGTCCTCGATCGGCCCGGGCGCGACCAACATGGTCACGGGCGCGGCGGTCGCGACGATCAACCGGCTCCCGGTCCTCCTGCTGCCAGGTGACGTGTTCGCCTCGCGCCGCCCGGATCCCGTGCTCCAGCAGCTCGAAGTGCCCTCGAGCGGCGACGTCTCCGTCAACGACTGCTTCCGCCCTGTCTCGCGCTACTTCGACCGGATCTGGCGCCCCGAGCAGGTCATCCCGGCCGCCCTCGCGGCGATGCGTGTGCTCACGAGCCAGGCGGAGACCGGAGCGGTCACGCTCGCCTTCCCGCAGGACGTCCAGACGGAGGCCTACGACTTTCCCGAGGAGTTCCTCGGGAAGCGCGTCTGGCACGTCCCGCGCCCGCTCCCCGACGAGAGCGCCCTCGCCGAGGCGGTCGCCCGCATCAGCGAGGCCAGACGCCCGCTGATCGTCGCCGGCGGCGGCGTCATCTACTCGGACGCGACCGACGCGCTCCGCCGGCTCGTCGAGCAGACCGGCATTCCCGTCGCCGAGACGCAGGCCGGCAAGGGCTCGCTCCCCTACGACCACACGTCGGCGCTCGGCGCCCTCGGCGTCACGGGCACGTTCGCCGCCAACAGGATCGCCGTCGGCGCGGATCTCGTCATCGGGGTGGGCACGCGCTGGTCGGACTTCACGACCGCCTCGAAGACGGCGTTCCGCCATCCGGACGTCCGCTTCGTCAACGCCAACATCGCCGACTTCGACGCGTCGAAGCACGCGGGGCTCAGGCTCGTGGGCGACGCGCGGGCGACGCTCGAGCGCCTTGCAGAGTTGCTCGCCGGCTACGAGGTCGACGACTCCTACCGGGAGGAAACCGCCCGCCTCTCCGCCGAATGGGATGCCGAGGTCGCCCGGCTCTACGAGCTCGGACACGCGCCGCTGCCCGCCCAGAGCGAGGTGATCGGCGCTGTCAACTCCTTCTCCGGCCCGGCCGACGTCGTCGTCTGTGCCGCCGGCTCGATGCCGGGCGACCTGCACAAGCTCTGGCGCACCCGCGACCCCAAGGGCTACCAGGTGGAATACGGCTACTCCTGCATGGGCTACGAGATCGCCGGCGGGCTCGGCGTCAAGATGGCGGCCCCCGAGCGCGAGGTCTACGTCCTCGTCGGCGACGGCTCCTACCTGATGATGCCGAGCGAGATCGCGACCTCGATCCAGGAAGGGCTGAAGCTCTCGATCGTCCTCGTCGACAACCACGGCTTCAACTCGATCGGCGGCCTCTCCCGCTCCCTCGGCACGGGCGGCTTCGGCACTCAGTACCGATACCGCCGGGGCGGCTCGCTCGGCCTCGACGGCCAAGCCTCTCCCCCGCCCCACCTGCCGGTCGACCTCGCGGCGAACGCCGAGTCGCTCGGCGCGCGCATGATCCGCTGCGCGACAGTCGAGGAGCTCCGCGCCGGCCTTGCCGAGGCGAAGCAAGAGGAGCGGACGGTCGTCCTCTACGTCGAGGTCGATCGCTACGCCGGGGTGCCGGGCTACGAGAGCTGGTGGGACGTGCCGGTCGCCGAAGTGTCGGGCGTGCCCGCCGTGCGCGCCGCGCGCGAGCAGTACGAAGCGGCCAGGGGACGCGAGCGCTTTCACTCATGAGCCGGCTTCTGCTCAGGGCGGGAGAATGGGACGCGGTCACGCCGGAGTCGGCGGGCTGGCTCTACCTCTCCTTCCGGGCCGAGGCCGGCTCCTTCGAGGGCTCGAGCGGCGAGGAAGAGCTGGCGCTCGTCCCGCTCGGAGGCCGCTGCCGGGTCGAGGTCGAGGGCGAGCTCTTCGAGCTCGGTGGCCGCGAGAGCGTCTTCGGCGGTATGCCGTGGGCGCTCTACCTTCCGCGCGACACGCTCTACCGAGTCGAGGCGCTCGGCCCGCTCGAGGTG
>JBGPNP010000415.1:0-2628 GCA_041487575.1 Gaiellaceae bacterium
AGCGCTATGGGGGCGACTGAGGACGACGCATCGCGCCGGCCAGCGCGGCCAGACAGCCCGTGCGTCCTTCCGAAAGGAGCTCTCAACACGCTCCGGCATCCGCCTCTGGCACGACGACGCAGATCACCTGGCCGGTGCGGACAGCCTCCCCGGGCGAGACGGTGAGCCCCGAGACGATCCCGGCGCGCACGGCGTGCACCTCGTTCTCCATCTTCATCGCTTCGACGATGCAGATCACCTGCCCGACCGTGACCGAGTCCCCGTCGGCGACCTGCACGGAGAGCACCGTGCCCTGCATCGGGCTGACGATCGCGTCCCGGCCGCCGCCCCCGGAGGCGCCCGCGGACGTGCGATGCCGGCGCCGCTCCGCCAGCTCGACCCACGGCGGCTCCGGGACGAGCAGCGTGACATCGAAGCGGCGCCCGTCCAGCTCGACCGCCGAGACCTGCTCCCTGAGCCTGCCGTCCGAGGCCTTCGCTACCGTTGTTGTCTCATGCGACAACTGCTCCGCCTCCTGCGCCAGCTCTGGCGACTCGACGATCCCGTCACACGTCCCGCCCTCCACAAAGCACGAGCGGCGGAGCAGCGCGCGGTGGAAGCCGAGCAACGTGGTCACGCCGCCGATCTCGAACTCGTCGAGCGCGCGCAGCATCCGCCGGCGCGCGTGCTCGCGGTCGACCCCGTGCACGATCAGCTTCGCGATCATCGGGTCGTAGAGCGGGGAGATCTCCGAGCCGTCCTCCACGCCCGAGTCGACCCTCACCCCCGGCCCACCCGGCTCCCGGTAGCCAGAGATCCTCCCGGGCGTGGGCAGGAAGCCGGTGGACGGGTCCTCCGCGTTGATCCGGCACTCGATCGCATGCCCGGTCAGCCGGACGTCCTCCTGGCGCAGCCATAGCGGCTCTCCGGCCGCGATCAGCACCTGCTCGCGGACAAGGTCGAGGCCCGTCGCCAGCTCCGTGACCGTGTGCTCGACCTGGATGCGCGTGTTCATCTCCATGAAGTAGTAGGCGCCGTCCCGGGAGAGCAGGCCCTCGATCGTCCCCGCCGAGCGATACCCGACGGCCCGTGCCGCCTCGACGGCGATCGCGCCGATCCGCTCGCGGAGCGCAGCGTCCACCGCGGGAGAGGGTGTCTCCTCGACCAGCTTCTGGTGACGGCGCTGGATCGTGCAGTCCCGCTCGCCGAGGTGGATCACGTTGCCGTGGGCATCGGCGAGCACCTGCACCTCGACGTGGCGCGGGTCCTCGAGGTACTTCTCGACGTAGACCGCGGAGTTGGAGAAGTACGCCTCGCCCTCGCGGCGGGCTGACTCGAGCGCGCGCTCGGCCTCGCCGGACCCGCCCACCACCCGAAACCCCTTACCGCCGCCGCCGGCCGAGGCCTTGATCGCGATCGGCCACCCGAGCTCGTCACCCAGGCGGACGACCTCCTCGGCCGACTCGACCGCCTCGGTCGTGCCCGGGATGATCGGGACGCCGGCGACGCGCATGCGCTCGCGCGCCTCTGTCTTCGAGCCCATCGCCTCGATCGCTTCCGGCGGCGGGCCGATCCACGTGAGCCCGGCGGCCTCGACCGCGCGCGCGAATCCGGCGTTCTCGGCCAGGAATCCGTACCCGGGGTGGACCGCCTCGGCCCCGGCCCGCTGCGCCGTCTCGATGATCCGCTCCTGGTTCAGATAACTCTCCGCGGGCGCTCCCGGGCCGAGCAGCCAGGCCTCGTCGGCGAGGCGAACGTGCCGGGCGCCCCGGTCGGGTTCCGAGTAGACCGCGACCGTGCCGATCCCGAGCTCGCGCAGCGTGCGGAAGATCCGGATCGCGATCTCGCCGCGGTTGGCAACGAGCACTTTCGAGAACAGTCCCATGGGCAACGTATTCTCCCCGAAGAGATGGGCCTCGCCGACCAGCTCACCATTGCCCGGATCGTCGCGGCGCCGTTCGTGATCGGGCTCTATGTGTGGAACTTCCACGGCCACGCGTACTGGGCGACCGCGTTGTTCATCGCGGCGATGGCGACCGACCAGATCGACGGCTGGCTCGCGCGCCGCCAGGGCAGGACGACGCCGCTCGGCTCACTGCTCGACCCGGTCGCCGACAAGGTGCTCGTGCTCGCGACGCTGATCGTGCTCGTCGACGGAGGGATCTTCGCCGGCTGGATGGTCGCCGCGATCGTCGCCCGCGAGCTGCTGATCTCCGGGCTGCGGCTGGCCGCGGTCGAGCGGGGCGTCGTGATCAAGGCCCGCGAGCTCGGGAAGCTGAAGACGTGGTCGCAGGCTGTCGCCGCGGGGCTCGGCGGGTTCGCGGCTGCAGGGGCGTGGGATCAGTCGATCGCCTGGTGGGGACTGCTCGTTGCGGTCGTGCTGACCTGGATCTCGGGGCTCGACTACGCGCGGTTCGCTCCGAGCGTGCTACGCGGCCGCGCCCTGGCCTAGGGCACGTGGCCTAGCCCTCGTCGGGCTCCTCCTCGACCGACTCCCTGATCCCCGCCTCCCACCACGCGGAGCCTGAGCCCCCGCGCGCCTCCCCGTTCAGCCGCGCAAGCGCGGCCAACAGCGCCTCCCGCTCCTCGGGTGTCGGCTCAGGGCTGATCTCGACGTCCACCGCTTCACACTAAAGGAGCCCGCGCCCC
>JBGPNP010000416.1:0-2627 GCA_041487575.1 Gaiellaceae bacterium
CCCGCCCCGGCCCCCCCCCCGGGTAGCGCCCTGTTATTCAACCCTTTCGGGCGCCCCCCCCCGGGTTAATCATACCCCGCCCCGGGGGGGGGGGGCCGGGGGCCCCCCCCGCCTCCCCTGAGGCCCCGGTGGGGCCTACAGCTAAGCCAGCCGGCGGCGGCGGCGCGCGGCGAGCGCCGCGGCGGCGAGAAGCATCGCGCCGCCCAGAGCGACTCCCGCGCCGATGCCCGCGTCGGCGAAGTCAAAGCCGTTGCCCTGAGGCGTCGCGACAGCGACGATCTTCGGCAGAGGCGCTTCGATGCCCTCGCCCGGGTACGTCAGATCCTTCGGAACACCGAACTCGTTCAGCCCGCTCCCCTGCACAACCGACAGAGCCGAGAAACCCTCACCCGGATACGTCAGATCCTTCGGAACACCGAACTCGTTCAGCCCGCTCCCCTGCACGAACGGCGGAGCCGAGAAACCCTGCCCCGGATACGTGAGGTTCGGAGGGTAGACCGGCGTAGAGCTCTGCCCAGCCTGGGCGGCCGGCGCGGCAACGGCTGCGACAGCGAGAGTAGTGACGAGCCAGCGCTTGCGGGTCGAGATCTGCATGGTTCCTCCCTTTCCTTGTCGTTTCCTCGATCTCTGGAAAGGAGAATCCACCCCGCCCCTTGACGAGCCCTGGGAGAACCCTGGAAAGCCGCTGAGGTCGTGATACGGTGCTCGACCGGCGGAGGCGCATGGAGTTCCGGATCCTGGGACCACTCGAAGTGCGCGACGGAGACCGCCTCCTCCCCCTCGGGGGACCGAGGCAGCGGGCCGTCCTCGCCGTCCTGCTCACGCGCGCGAACGAGGTCGTCTCGGCGGAGAAGCTGATCGACGAGCTCTGGGGTGACGAGCCGCCGGAGACGGCCGCCAACGTCCTCCAGGGCTACGTCTCGCACCTTCGGAAGGAGCTCGGCCCGGACGTCCTGCTCACCCGGGCGCCCGGCTACCTCGTCCAGCTCGAGCCCGGCCGACTCGACCTCCACCGCTTCGAGCGGCTACTCGACGAGGCACGGGCCGAAACCGCCGAGCGCGCGGCGGCGACACTCCGTGAGGCGCTCGCCCTCTGGCGCGGCCCGGCACTCGCCGACTTCGCCTACGAGCCGTTCGCCCAGGCGGAGATCGCCCGCCTCGAGGAGCTCCGGCTTGTGGCGCTCGAGCGGCGGATCGAGGCCGACCTCGCCGCCGGCCGCGACGCCGAGCTCGCAGGCGAGCTCGAGGGCCTCGTTTCGAAGCACCCGCTGCGCGAGCGGTTCCGCGGCCAGCTCATGCTCGCGCTCTACCGCTCGGGCCGGCAGGCAGAGGCGCTCGAGGCCTACCAGGCGGCGCGCCGCGCTCTCGTCGACGAGCTCGGCATCGACCCGAGCCCGGCGCTCCAGGAGCTCGAGCGGGCGATCCTCCGCCAGGACTCCTCCCTCGACCTTGCCGACGCTCAGGCAGCGGAGGCCCCTAGGCGAGCGCACGCCGAAGCCGCTTCCAGAGACCCGTTGTTCCCGGAGCGCTCGATCCTCGTGGCGCCCCACGACGAGGCCAGCCTCGACGCCCTGCTGGCCCTCGCGGAGCCGCTCGCGCGGCGTCCGCCGCGCAGCGTCATCCTCGCCGGCCTCGTTCCTGACCCCGCGGAGCTGGCGCGGGCAAACGCAGCCCTCCAGGAGCGGCGGGCGGCGCTGGCCGCGCGTGGGGTCGCGGCACGAGCGGCCGCGTTCACCTCGAGCGACCTTGGCGAGGACGTCGTGCGCTTCGCCTCCCAGCAGGACGTCGACCTGCTGCTCCTAGACGTCGAGCCGGAGCAGCTCGACGCGATTCCGGGCGGCTACGTCGGCACGATCCTCACCGGTGCCCCTTGCGACGTCGGCGTTCTCGTCGTCCGAGGCCGAGGGACGCCCTCCTTTGCCCGGGATCGGCCCGTCCTCGTCCCGTTCGGGGGTGCTGACCACGAGTGGGCGGCCGCCGAGATCGGCGCCTGGATCGCGAGCACCCAGGGCGTCCCGCTCCGCCTGCTGGGCGCGGCCGGCGCGCCGAAGGAGGGAAAGCGCGACGCGAGCCGGCTGCTCGCGAGCGTGGCGCTCATGGTCCAGCAAGTCGCCGGCGTCACGACCGAACCGCTCCTCGTCGAGCCCGGCGACGAGGCCGTGATCGAGGCGGCCGAGGACGCCGGGCTCCTCGTCGTCGGCCTCTCCTCCGCCTGGCGTCAGGAGGGTCTCGGGGCGACGCGCCTCGCCGTTCTCAGAGGCGCCCGCCCGCCCACTCTCCTCGTCCGAGGAGGCCTCCGGCCTGGGGGCCTCGCCCCGAACGAGAGCCTCACGCGCTTCACCTGGACGCTCGCCGAGGCCGGCCGCTAGCGTCCGCGAGCCGACACGGCCACCCAGACGCCGCCCGCACCCGCGGCGATGTCATTGGGCGTGCCCCCCACGTCGATCGTCTTCACATCGAGCGTCCTAGGGTCGATTCGCGTCACCGTTCCGTCGCGGCTGTTCCCGACCCAGACGGCCCCCCTCGTCGACCGCGATGTGCTCGGGCAGGCGGCCGACTCTGACCGTGTCGGTGATCTGGTTCGTGACGGCGTCGATCCGGACGACGGCGTCGTGGTCTCGGTCGAC
>JBGPNP010000417.1:0-2621 GCA_041487575.1 Gaiellaceae bacterium
CAGGGTCACGGCCTCCTTCCCCTTCCCCTCCGGCTCCCCTTCGGGCGGCCACGGGCTCATCCCCCACGTCCAGTTCCTGTGGTCGAGGTTCCGGACGACGAGCGCGAGCGGCGTCCCGAGCGTCCGTCCGTGCCGGAGTCCGGCGAGCACCTCGATCCGGTCGGTCTCGAGCTGCTGCCGGGGGCTGCGCCCGTAGCCCTGCTGGCGGCGCCAGAGGTCGCGGTCGATCGCTTCGCGGTCGAGGAGGAGCCCCGCCGGGAGCCCGGTCACGATCGCGACGAGCGCCGGCCCGTGCGACTCGCCGGCGGTGGTGAGGGTCAGGGTCACGGCCAGAAGACTATTCGGAGCCGGAGCGCGCAGTGCCGCTTGCTCCTGAGCGAAGTTGGATCTGGACGAACTCGGCGGTCGGATCGGCCGCGACGCGTCCGGAGCCGTCGAGCACGAGCTCGGAGTGCTCCCACGGGCGCTCGGCCTCGGCATAGCGATCCTCCTCGGGCATCCAGGCGCCGACCCACAGATCCCGCGCCTCCTCGCCGTCGCGCGCCAGGCCGCGCGCGAGGCGTTCGGCGACGGGGCATTGCACCCAGATCGTGTAGTCGTAGAAGCTGCGGAGCTCGGAGCGAAGCGTGTACACGCCTTCCACCATCACGATCCCGCCGACCTCGACCGCGCGCCACTCGGCGAGGCGCTCGCTCGGCCAGTCATACCTCCTGTAGCGCCCGGCCTCGTCGCGACTTAGCGGCGCAAGTACGTCATCGCGAAGCCTGCGCCAATCGAAGCTCGCACCGAGCTCGCCGGCCCGAGGCGGGCACCGCTCGGCCGAGGGCCGGTAGAAGTCGTCCATCTCGACGATGTCAATCGCGGCAGGGGCAAGATGGCGGAGGGCGCGAGCGATCGTCGTCTTTCCCGAGGCCCCGAGCCCGTCAAGGCCGATGAGAAGGGTTCGCTGCCTCCGCCGAACGCCAAGAACGACGTCCAGGAGCGCTGCGAGCGGGCGAACGACGGCGGTCGAGCTGTCGGTCACCGGTGAGGCTCAGCGTCCGCGCACTGCCGCCCGCATGACCTCGACGGGCGCGGGAATGCCCGTCCAGCGCTCGAACGAGGCCGCGCCCTGCCGCACGAGCACCTCCAGGCCGTCCACGACGGCCCGGCAGCCGAGGGCGCGCGCAGCGGCGACGAGCGCCGTCTCCGTCCCATCCGGCCGGTAGGCGAGGTCGACGACCTGGAGCTCAGGGCGAAGCGCGACGGCGACCTCGTCCCGGATCGGGGTCGCGTTCACGACGAGCGTCGCCTCTAGAGTGGGCGGCGGCCAGGCGTCCTCCGCCGCCACCGCGTGCTCGTGAAAGAGCGTCCGCAGGCGCGCGGCGAGCGCGTGCGCCCGCTCGGACGTCCGCGACGAGACAACGAGCTCGGCCACGCCCGCGTCGAGCAGGGCCGTCGCAACCGCCTGCGCCGCTCCGCCCGCACCCAGGAGCAGCACCCGCTCCCCCGCGCACGCGATCGCCTCCGTGACCGCGAGCCCGTCCGTGCTCGAGCCGTAGACGCGGCCCTCCCGGACGACCAGAGTGTTCACCGAGCCCGCCCGCTCGGCCACCGCGTCGATCTCGTCGCAGAAGGAGACGACCACGGTCTTGTGCGGGATGGTCACGTTCGCCCCCGCGAAGCCGAGCGCGACGAGGCCGGCGACCGCCTCCTCGAGCCGCGCCGCCTCGACCGGCAGCGGCACGTAGGCCCAGTCGAGCCCGCGCGCGGCGAAGGCGGCGTTCTGCATCCGCGGCGAGAGCGAGTGCGAGACCGGGTCGCCGATGATCCCGACGAGGCGCGTCCCGGCGCTCAGCACTGGAGGCCGGCCCTCGGGTAGCTCAGGAACTCCTGCTCGCTCGCGGTGAAGAAGTGGCTCCGGCAGTCCGCCTTGCGGATGAAGTAGAGGTAGCGGACCTTGGCTGGATGCGCGGCGGCCTGGATCGAGGCGAGGCCGGGGTTCGCGATCGGCGTCGGCGGCAGTCCCGTGTGGGTGCGCGTGTTGTACGGGTTGTCCGAGTTGAGCTGGCTCTGGCGGATCGCCTTCGTCGGCGGAATGTCGAGCCCGTAGCGGATGGTCGCGTCGATCCCGAGCGGAAGCCTTCGCTTCAGGCGGTTGTAGATGACCGCGGCGACGAGCGGGCGCTCCCTCGGAACCTGTACCTCCCGCTCGATCATCGAGGCGATGATGAGGACGTCGTACGGCGTCAGGTTCTTCGAGCGCGCGTAGGCGAGGTCGACCTTCGCCCAGCTCTCCCGGAAGGCTTCGACTTGCAGGCGAACGAGCTGGCGCGTCGTCGTGTCCTCGGTGAAGTCGTAGGTGGCCGGGAAGAGGAAGCCCTCGAGCGTCGGCGGATGCGAGCGCCTGAAGCCCGGGGGCAGCGTCGCCCCTTTCACGGTCTTCGTCAGGCGCGCGTAGGCCGGCGGCGAGAGCAACGGCACGATCTCCCGCTGGCGCTTCGCGATGTCGTTCACGGCGGCGATCCGCTTCGCCATCTGCTTGCGCGTGAATCCTTCCGGGAAGACGATGCGGAGCAAGGGCTTCGGGGGCGGCCCGGCGGTCGTGGCGGGCGGCGGCGGGGGCGGAGCCGACTCGTGCC
>JBGPNP010000418.1:0-2620 GCA_041487575.1 Gaiellaceae bacterium
AGGTGAAGTACGCCATCCACCCGGTCGCCGGCCGGATGCCGGGGCACATGAACGTCCTCCTCGCCGAGGCGAACGTGCCCTACCCGCAGCTCAGGGACATGGACGAGATCAACCCGGAGTTCCCGCAGGTGGATGTCGCCCTCGTCATCGGCGCGAACGACGTGACGAACCCGGCGGCGCGCGAGAACTCCGCGAGCCCGATCTACGGCATGCCGATCCTCGACGTCGACCATGCCGCGAACGTCATCGTCCTCAAGCGCAGCATGGCCGCCGGCTTCGCCGGCATCGAGAACGAGCTCTACTACAACCCGAAGACGGCGATGCTGTTCGGGGACGCCAAGAGCTCCGTCGAGAAGCTCGCCGCGAGCCTGAAGCAGGTCTGATCAGTCGCGAGCGTGGTCCCGGGCGGGAAGGACGTCCCGGGCCCACGCGCGCTGCTTCCAGTCCGGGACCGGCGGCTCGGAGCCCTCACGCGGGACGAACCGCGAGCGCTCGACGAGCTCGTAGCGATGGATGTAGCGCGGGCAGTTCGGGAAGACCTCGCGCGCCTCGACCCGCACGACGAGCTGCGCGCCCGGGTACTCGGCGAGCAGCGGGTCGCTCTCGCTCACGGACGCGACCCCGTTCAGCCGCAGGCGCTTCGGCTTCGGGTCCGTGAAGCTGACGAAGAGGAGACCGACGTTCGGGTTCACGAGCAGGTTCCCGGCCGAGAGGAACATGCCGTTCCCGTCGTAGAGCGGGAAGGCGATCGTCCGTTCGTCGAGGACGCGGACGAAGCCGGGGTCGCCGCCCTTGTACGAGCAGTTCGGCCTCCCCTCCGCGTCGGCGGTGGCGATGAAGAAGAGGTCCTGGCGCTCGATGAAGGCCTTGTCGTCGGCGTCGATCATGCCCCTCTGGACGAAGCGCTCGTCCAGGCGGTCGGCGAGGCGCCTCGTGTCGAAGCGGTCCTGGAGCCGGCGACTGGCCTCGTGGTAGGTCCCGCCCATGGGCGCATTATGCGCAGCGCCCGGGGGCGCCGCCCTTCGCGATACTGGCCGGATGCGCCGGCTCCTGCCGATCTATGCCCTCATCTTCGTGGCCGAGGTGCTCCTGCAATCGCTCTTCCCGCTCACGCCCACGTTCACCGAGCGGTTCGCGCTCTCGAAGGTGGGGGCCGGCGCGCTCCTCGGAGCGGCGAGCCTGGCCGCGGTCGTCGTCTCGATCCCCGTGGGCCTGCTCGCGGACCGCGTCGGCGCGCGCAGGGTCACCGTCGCCGCCGCCCTCCTGCTCGCGGTCTCGGCGATCGGCCAGGGCCTTGCGGACAGCTTCTGGCTCCTCCTGGCGAGCCGGGCCTCGTTCGGGGTCGCGTTCGGAATGATCTGGACGGCAGGCCTGGCGTGGCTCTCTGACGCGTCGCCGCCGGCCCGGCGCCCGGCGGCGCTCGCGGCCTGCATGACCGTCGCCGGCGCGGGCGCCGTGCTTGGGCCGACTTTCGCGGGCGTCCTCGCCGACCGCTTCGGAGTCGCTACCCCCTTCGTGATCGCCGCCCTCTCCTCGGCGGTCATCCTGGCGGCGCTCTTGTGGATCGAGCCGGCGCGCGGCGCCGCGCCCGAGCGGACCGACCTCGTCGGCGCGGCCCGAGCCCTCGTCCGGGACCGCTGGATCCTCGGGGCCTTCGCGATCATGGGCTTCGCGGGCATCGTCGCGAGCGCCGTCAACCTGCTCGTCCCCCTGCGGCTGGGCGAGAACGGTCTCTCCGCGAGCAAGATCGGCCTCGCCTTCTCCGCGGCGGCCTGCGTCTTCACCATCCTGAGCGGCGCCCTCGCCCGCCTGGGGTCGCGCGCCGTCAGCGCGCGGGCCGCCGGGGCAGCCGTGCTCTTCCTGGGGGCCGCGCTCGTCCTGCCGATCGCGAGCGCGTCGACCCCGGCGCTCCTCGCCTTCGTGCTCCTGCGCACCCCGGCCTTCGCTGTCCTCTTCACGATCGTCTACCCGCTCGGCGGCGCCGGAGCTCACCGGGCCGGGATCGGCCGTGGAGCCGTCATGGCCTTCCTCAACGTCGCCTGGGGAGCAGCGACGCTCACCGGCCCGCTCCTCGGCGGCGCCCTCGCCCAGGCGCTCGGCGAGCGCTTCACGTACTCGCTCCTCGCCGGCTCCTGTCTCGCCGTCGGCGCCTTCGTCCTCGCAGCCCTCGGGAGGAGAGCCGCCCCCGCCGACGCGCCTGCTCCGAGCACGTCGGCCTAAACTCAGAGAGAGCGTCGTCAGCGGGCGTGGGCACGGACAAAGGCGAGGATCCGCTTGGTCAGTCCTGCAGCCGTGGGCTCCGCGTCGAAGAGAAGCTCGGTCGCGTGTGCAAATCCGGGCAGGACGGCGAGCTGCTTGTCGGGCGAGGCCGACGCCTTAAGGAGGATACGAGCGTCGGCCAGCGCCTCGGTATCTCCCTTGGCGGCGACGAGTAAGAGGGGAGCGCGGAGCTTCCGGACGGCCGCTTTCGCGTCGAGATTGCCGTAGCCCTTGCCGCTGTTCGTCCCGGCGAAGCCCCCTCCCGAGAGGCTCACGATCCCCGCCGCAGCGGGCCGCATGCGCGGCGCGGCGGCGAGCATGATGACGCCGCTGAGCGAGCCGCCGACGAGCACGATCTTTC
>JBGPNP010000419.1:0-2619 GCA_041487575.1 Gaiellaceae bacterium
ACCAGGGTCAGACCGGGCTCTCCGTCGCGCTCGACCTGCCGACGCAGATGGGGCTCGACTCGGACCATCCGCTCGCTGAGGCAGAGGTCGGGAAGGTCGGCGTCGCAGTCGACTCGCTCGCCGACATGGAGCGGATCTTCGACGGCATTCCGCTCGACCGGGTCTCCACGTCGTTCACGATCAACGCGACCGCCCCGATCCTCCTGGCCATGTATCAGATCGTCGGCGAGCGCCAGGGCGTCGACCCGGAACGGCTGCGCGGCACGGTCCAGAACGACATCCTCAAGGAGTTCCTCGCGCGGAAGACCTACATCTACCCGCCGGAGCCGTCGCTTCGGCTCGCCACCGACGTGATCGAGTACGCCTCGCGCGTGCTGCCGAAGTTCAACCCGATCTCGGTCTGCGGCTACCACATGCGCCAGGCGGGCTGCGACGCCGTTCAGGAGATCGCCTTCACGCTCGCGAACGCGTCCGTCTACTTGCGTGCGGCCCTCGAGCGCGGCCTCGACGTGGACGAGTTCGCGCCGCGCTTCTCCTTCAACTTCTCGACGATGCGCGACTTCTTCGAGGAGATCGCGAAGCACCGCGCCGCCCGGCGGCTCTGGGCGGAGATCGTCCGCGACCGCTTCGGCGCCCGCGACCCTCGCTCGTGGACGCTGCGCCTCTTCTCCGGCGGCGACGGGACGTCACTGACGTCGGTCGAGCCGCTGAACAACATCGTCAGGGTGGCTCTCCAGGCGCTCGCGATCGTCCTCTCGGGCGCGCAGGCGGTGCACACGATCTCGTGGGACGAGGCGCTCGGGCTCCCGGCCGAGGAGGCGGTCACGCTGGCGCTCAGGACGCAACAGGTGATCGCCCACGAGACGGGCGTCGCTCGTACGGTCGATCCGCTCGGCGGCTCCTACTACGTCGAGGCGCTCACGGAGGAGCTGCACGGGCGCGCGGCCGTGTTGCTGGCAGAGGTGGAGGAGCACGGTGTCCTCCGGGGCGTCGCCGACGGCTCGATCGAGCGGGCGATCGCCGACGCCGCCTACCGGCAGGAGCAGGCGATCGCTGAGGGCGAGCGGGTCGTCGTCGGGGTGAACCGGTTCCGGGACGAGCGCGCCGGCGAGGAAGATCTGCGCCCCTTCAAGGTGGGGGCGGAGACGCTCGAGCGGCAGCTCGCGCGGCTCGCGCAAGTGCGGCGAGAGCGTGACGGCGCCGCTGTCCACGAGCGCCTCGCGGCGGTCGAGGACGCCGCCGCTTCGGGCGGGAACACGATGCCGGCGATCCTCGAGTCCGTGCGTGCCTACGCGACGGTCGGCGAGATCTCAGACACGCTCGGTCGTATCTTCGGCCGGCACAAGGCGTCCACGGTCGTCTGATGGGCGAGCCGCTCCTTCCTGCCGTGGCGCTCGACCACGTCGGCATCGCCGTCCCTTCCCCGGAGCATCCGCTCGTCAGGGCGCTCGGCGCGGAGCTTGCCGGGACTCTGATGCCGAGCGGGGTCCAGGTCGCGCGCTTCGGGCCCGGCCTAGCGCTCGAGCTCGTCTGGCCGGGCCAGGAGGGCACGCCGATCGACCGCTTTCTCGAGCTGCGCGGGCCGGGCCTTCACCACATCGCACTCGCCGTGCGCGAGCCGCTTGCCGACCTCGTCGAGCGCCTGCGGGCCGCGGGGCTCGAGCCGGTCGGCGAGATCGAGCTCTCCTCGGACGGCCGCCCTTCGCTCTTCCTCCACCCCTCGACCACGGGAGGCGTGCTCATCGAGCTCGTGGAGTCCGCCGTGGAAAGTGCTGCGCATTTTCCACGGTATTAGCTTGTCCCTTCGCTTCGCTCGGGAGGTTGCTCGATGAGCTACCCGCTCGCTGGGGTCAAGGTGCTCGACCTGACGCAGTACGTCGCCGGTCCCTACTGCACGCAGGTGCTCGCCGACCTGGGCGCGACCGTCGTCAAGGTCGAGAGGCCCGGCACGGGTGACGTCTATCGCCGGCAAGGGCCGGTCTTCGTCGAAGGCGAGAGCGCGAGCTTCCTCACCTTGAACCGCGGGAAGCGAAGCGTCGAGCTGGACCTGGGGTCGGCCGAGGATCGGGAGCGCGTCGATGCGCTTCTGGCAGAGGCCGATGTCCTGGTGGAGAACATGCGCACCGGCGCGCTCGCGAAGCTGGGGCTCGACTACGACTCGCTCGCGGAGCGCTTCCCGCGCCTCGTCTACTGCTCGATCTCGGCCTTCGGCCAGGAAGGCCCGCTCGCCGGCGCGGGTGGCTACGACACGACCGTCCAGGCGCTCTCGGGCCTGATGTCGATGACGGGCCATCCGGGCGGTCAGCCGGCCAAGATCCCGGTCGCGGCGCTCGACTTCGGGAGCGCGCTCTACGGCGTGATCGGGATCCAGGCCGCGCTCGCGCAGCGGGAGCGGACGGGCCGCGGCCAGTGGGTCACGACGTCGCTCCTCGAGACCGCCCTCGCGTGGCTCTCGATGCACGTGGTCACGTTTCTCCTCGGCGGCGAGGAGCCCGGTCCGCTCGGGACGAGGAGCCCGTTCTTCGCGCCGTACGAGGCCTATCGGACCTCGGACGGCTACCTCGTCGTCGTCGGCACGGGCGGCCAGGATGCGTGGGGCTCGCTCTGCCGGGCCCTCGG
>JBGPNP010000420.1:0-2607 GCA_041487575.1 Gaiellaceae bacterium
AGGTGCTCTCGCTGGCCCTCTGCGTGAACTGGGAGGCCGAGCTCGTGCGCATGCGCATGGCGGCCCGACTCGGCGAGGAGCGGGCGCGGAAGCTCGACCCCTCCTTCGCCGACCACCCGCCCGAGATCATTCCGGCGGCCCTTCTCGCGGAGGCGGCGCGGCATGGAGGCCGGCTCCGGCGCCTGCTCGGCCACGGCGCCTCGAACAACTGGGTCGTGGCCGGCTCGCACACGGCGAGCGGCAAGCCGCTCCTCGCGAACGACCCACACCTCCATCTCGGCATGCCGGTGGTCTGGCACGTGCAGCACCTCGTCTGGGACGAGGGCCAGGTCGCGGGCTTCACGATCCCCGGTGCCTGCCTCGTCATCCTCGGCCGCAACGAGCACGTCGCCTGGGGCGCGACCGCCGCCTTCGTGGACACGCAGGACCTCTTCGTCGAGCGGCTCCACCCGGACGACCCGCAGCGCTACGAGGCGGACGGCGAGTGGCTCGACGCGGAGGTCGTGTGCGAGGAGATCGGCGTGCGGGGCAAGCGGTCGGTCGTCGAGGAGGTGCTCGTCACCCGCCACGGCCCGGTCGTCGCCGGGCCGGACGAGGGCTCCCACGAAGCGCTCGCGCTCGCCTGGAGCGCCCACGAGCCGGGGGACACGATCGCCTGCCTCCTCGGCATGGCGCGGGCCCGCGACCTCGACGAGGCCGAGCGAGCGCTCGAGCGCTACGCGGGGCCGCCGCTCAACTTCGTCCTCGCCGACGTCCACGGGTCGATCGGCTACAAGGCCGCAGGCGGGCCGGTGCCCCGGCGCGCCCAGGGCGAGGGCACGCTCCCCTCGCCCGGCTGGGACTCCTCGCACGAGTGGGTCGGCTGGGTGCCGCCCGGCGAGCTCCCCCGTCTGCGCGACCCCGAGCGCGGCTTCATCGTCACGGCGAACAACCGGATCGCCGGCGACGGCTACCCGCACGTCCTCGGCCGCGAGCACATGAACGGCTACCGCGCGCGGCGGATCGAGTCGCTGCTCGAGGGGCTCGACCGCGTCACTGTCGAGGACTGCCGGCGGATCCAGCTCGACCTCGTCTCGCTCCCGGGCCGCGAGCTTGCCGAGATCGCCCGCACGTTCGACTCGGAGGACCCGCTCGCACGGCGTGCGCTCGAGCTCCTCGCATCCTGGGACGGCGACCACGGGCCCGAGAGCGTGGCCGGCGCCGTCTACGGCGTTCTCATGCGGCGCCTGCAGGAGGACGCCTACGCCGAGCTCGGCGACGACCTCCTCCCGTTCCTCGGCGCCGGCCAGAGCGAGGCGACCGCCGGCTTCGGCCTCTTCGAGCGGTCGCGGCCGGTCGTCCTCGCGCTCCTCCGGGAACGCGACGACTCCTTCTTCGAGGACGGCCGGACGTGGGAGGGCGTCTTCCGGAAGGTGCTCGCGGAGAGCGTCCGCGAGCTGGGGCCGGACCCCGGGACCTGGCGCTGGGGCACGCTGCATCAGGTCGTCTTCGACCACCCGTTCAACGAGCTTCCCGTGCTCGGCAAGGTCTTCAGCCGCGGCCCGTACGCGGCCGGTGGGGACACCGACACCGTCTGGCAGATGGCCTGGCCGGTCGAGCGGCCGTACGGGCCGGGTTGCGTCGGGCCGTCCTTCCGCGCCGTCTACGACCTCTCCGGGCTCGACTCGAACCACGTCGTCCTCGCCACGGGCCAGTCGGGGCATCTGGGCAGCCCGCACTACGACGACCTCGTCGAGCCCTGGCGGCGCGGCGAGCTCGTGCCGCTCGTGCTCACCCGGGAGCGCGTCGACGAGCTCGCCGAGAGCCGGCTCGCGCTCCTGCCCGCGGCGGAATAGCCCCTCGGGGGCCGGCGTTGACCCTCGGTGGTAGTGTCGATTCCTGTGAACGAGATCACGGACGACCGTCAGGCACGGCGGATCGCGGACGAAGCCCGTGCGCGGGTCCGGTTCGAAGAGGAGGCGCTCGAGCTCGCCGATCAGGTCTACCGGGTGGCGCGGCGGCTCGTCTCGACGCGCGAGGAGGCGGAGGACCTCGTCCAGGACACATACGCGCGCGCCTTCCGGAGCTGGCGGTCCTACACGCCGGGCACGAATCTCCGCGCCTGGCTCCTGCGCATCCTCACGAACCTCAACATCGACCGCGGGCGGCGGGAGCAGCGCGCGCCCGAGTTCACGTCTGTCGACGACGAGGAGTTCTCGCTCTTTCGCAGGCTCGACGACGGCGCCGGCGAGGAGGACGTCGAGCGGCTCGTGGAGCGCCTCTCGCAGGACTCGGTCGTGCAGGCTCTCTCCGCCGTGCCCCACGATTTCCGGGATGTGATCGTCCTCGTGGACATCGGCGACTTCACTTACGCGGACGCGGCGCAGATCCTCGACATCCCGATCGGGACGGTCATGTCGCGGCTCCACCGCGGGCGAAGGATCCTCAAGAACCAGCTGGAAGCAAGCCTGGGAGGCGCGTGATGGCTCTTGACACACCCTGTGAGCACTGCGAGCGGACCCTCCAGCCGTTCCTCGAGCGCGGGCTTTCCGAGCAGGAGATCCGGCAGGTCGAGGCGCACCTCGACGAGTGCGGGTTCTGCCGCAAGGCCTATCGGTTCGAGGAGAC
>JBGPNP010000421.1:0-2607 GCA_041487575.1 Gaiellaceae bacterium
ACGGCGGCTTGTCGAACCCGAGGATCTCGATCGGCGTTCCAGGCTTGGCGTCCTTCACGCGGTCGCCGTGGAAGTCGTACAGCGCACGCACCTTGCCCCATGCGTCGCCCGCGACGATGGCGTCTCCGACGCGGAGGGTGCCACGCTCGACGAGCATCGTCGCGGCCGGGCCGCGACCCACGTCGAGCCGGCTCTCGATGATCGGCCCGGAGGCCTCGGCCTTCGCGTTCGCCGTCAGCTCGAGCTCGGCGTCGGCGACGAGAAGAATGCGCTCGACGAGGTCGTCGAGGCCGTCGCCGGTCTTGGCTGAGACGTCGGCGACCTGCGTCGTGCCGCCCCATTCCTCCGGCTGCAGGGAGTGGCCCACGAGCTCCTGGCGCACGCGCATCGGGTTTGCGTCGGGCTTGTCGATCTTGTTGACGGCGACGACGATCGGGACGCCGGCCGCGCGCGCGTGGTTGATCGACTCGATCGTCTGCGGCATGACGCCGTCGTCTGCTGCGACGACGAGGACCGCGATGTCGGTCACCTTCGCGCCGCGGGCGCGCAGGGCGGTGAACGCCTGGTGGCCCGGCGTGTCGAGGAAGGTGACGCGTCTGCCTTTGTGGTCGACCTGGTAGGCGCCGATGTGCTGGGTGATCCCGCCCGCCTCGGTCGAGGCGACTGCCGACTTGCGGATGGCGTCGAGAAGTGTCGTCTTGCCGTGGTCCACGTGGCCCATGATCGTCACGACCGGCGGCCGCGCCTGCAGGTCCTCAGGGCTGTCCTCGAAGACCTCGGGCTCGAGCTCCTCCTCGTCGGCGTGCTTGATCTCGACCTCGCGCTTGAGCTCGAGGGCGATCACCTGGACGGCCTCGTCGGAGAGGGACTGGGTGATTGTCACCATCTCCCCGGCGTCCATCATGATCTTGATGATGTGGGCGACCGGGATGCCGAACGCCTGCGAGAGATCCTTGATCGTCGCGCCCGACCTGATCGTCACCTTGCCCGTCTGCGGGGCCACCGGCTGCTGTTCGCGCCCGCGGGCGGGAGCCACTGCGCCCGCGTCACGCTGCCGCGCCTCGGGCCGCGGGCGCGCGGCCTGGGAGTCGATGACGACGCGACGCTTGCGCCTCCCGCCGGGGGAGCCGCGCGGTCTCAGTGGTCTCTGCCGATCGGCCATGTCTGGAGCTTAGACCCCCTCGTGGAACTTCATCAAACCTTCCGGCGCCCGCACGGTGCGCCGGAGCGTGCGGGCAAAGGCCCGCCGGGCGACCGCCCGCTCGACACAGGGTACCCGCGGGCATGTGTAGGCGCCCCGGCCCGGCGCCCGTTCCGTCGAGTCGGGCGCGAGCACTCCGCCGACGGCCGTGAAGCGAAGAAGCTCCCCCTGCGGGGCCTTCCGCCCGCAGCCGACGCAAGTGCGAACCGGGCCGGTCAAAGGCCGGCCTCCCTGCGAACATTCTCCCGAGCGGAGCGAAGGGACAAGCTCCGCACCGCGAAAAATGCGGAGCATTTTTCGCGGTTACCCAACCTGTGCATCCCCTTCCTTCGCGGCAAGCTCCCTGTGCCCCGGGATGCCGCAGTACTTCGAGCCCGGAAGCGAGGAGTTCGGACAGCGCTTCCCGGTTGAGAGGACGGTCGCGCAGCGCCCGGAGAACTCCTCGTCGTCGCCGCCGTAGGCCGACGCGGCCTCGGTCCGGGCGAACTCGCTCTCGGAGACGATGTCGACCTTCCAGCCGGTCAGCCGAGCGGCGAGCCGCGCGTTCAGGCCCTCCTTTCCGATGGCGAGGGAGAGCTGGTCGTCGGGGACGACGACGGTCGCCTCCCTCGTGTCGTCGTCGACGAGCACCTCACGAACGCGGGCCGGCGAGAGCGCCTTCGCGATGAAGCGCGCCGGCTCGGGGTTCCATGGGATGATGTCGATCTTCTCGCCGCGCAGCTCCGAGACGACCATGCGGACGCGCGAGCCGCGCGGGCCGACGCAGGCGCCGACCGGGTCGACTCCCTGCGCGTGCGACTCGACCGCGATCTTCGAGCGGTAGCCCGGCTCGCGGGCGACGCCGCGGATGTCGACGAGCCCGTCGGCGATCTCGGGCACCTCGAGCTCGAAGAGCGTCTTGATCAGCTCGGGATCACGCCGGGACAGGATCACCTGCGGCCCCTTCGTCCCCGAGCGGACCTCGGTGATGACCGCCTTGATGCGGCTCCCCTGCTCGTAGCGCTCGCCGTCCACCTGCTCGGAGCGCGGCAGGAGCGCCTCGACCTTGCCGAGGTCGACGAGGACGTTGTTGCGGTCGCCGGCCTGCTGGACGATGCCGGTGACGACCTCGCCCACGCGATCGACGTACTCCTCGTACATCATCTCGCGCTCGGCCTCGCGGATCCGCTGGAGGATGACCTGCTTCGCCGTCTGCGCGGCGATGCGCCCGAAGTTCTCCGGCGTGACGTCGGTCTCGAGCACCTGCTCCGGCGGCACCCCCGACCAGTCGATGGTGAGGTCGTCGTCCGAGACGAGCGTGTGCGAGCGCTCGCCGGTCTCGGCTTCCGCCTTCTCGAGCTCCTCGATCGCGCGCTCGCGCGCCTCGTCGAGGAGTCGTTCCTCAATGTCCGGCGGAAGCTCGATCG
>JBGPNP010000422.1:0-2575 GCA_041487575.1 Gaiellaceae bacterium
CTCGCCACCGGCCGGGCGGACTTCGCGGGCGAGTTCTACCGCTACTCGGGCGTCTTCTCTGCCGCACGGCCGATTCAGGAGCACGTGCCGATCCTCCTCGGCGCGGTCGGCCCGAAGTCGCTCGCCCTCGCCGGCGAGATCGCCGACGGCGTCTACACGACGTGCGCGCACCGCCGCGAGCCTCTCTCCTCGCCGCCGGCGCGTTACTCGACGGTGCCGCGAACGTCCTCGCCTGCATCAGCGAGGGCCGGGCGGCGGCGAAGGAGGCGGCCCGCCTGCCGGTCGCCTTCTACCTTCCCTCGATGCCCCCCGACCTGATCGAGCGCCACGGAATCGACTTCGACGAGGTGCGGGCGATTGGCGAGGCCTTCGGCCGCGGAGATCTCGACCGTGCGGTCGCGCTCACGACCCCCGACATGGTCGAGCGGTTCTCCTTCGCCGGCGATCCGGATGACTGGATCGGCTGGATCCGGTCCGAGTTCGAGCCGAGCGGCTTCACCCACCTCGCCCCGACGTTCGTCGACCCGACGTTGGCGGAGGTCTGGTCGGGGCGGAGGGCCGAGGGGATCCCCGACCTCGCCGGCCAGGCGCGTCTCCTCGCCGAGCGCGTGCTGCCGTCGTTCCGCTAGGAGCGGCCGAGCGCCGCGTCCGCCTTCCGCTTCAGATCCTCGACAATGGCCGGGTCACGGAGGGTGGTCGTGTCCCCGAGCTCCTGGCCCTCGGCGATGTTCTTGAGCAGGCGGCGCATGATCTTCCCCGAGCGGGTCTTCGGCAGGTCTTCCCCGAAGAGGACGGCCGCCGGCCGGGCGATCTTGCCGATCTTCGCCGCCACCCACTCGCGGAGCTCCTCCGAGAGCCCGTCCGAAGCTGTATAGCCGCTCTTGAGGAGGACGAAGCAGACGATCCGCTGGCCGCGCTCCTGGTCGTAGGCGCCGGTCGCGGCCGCCTCGGCCACGGCCGGGTGCTCGACGAGCGTCGACTCGATCTCGGTCGTGGAGAGCCGGTGGCCGGCGACGTTGATGACGTCGTCGATGCGGCCCATGAGCCAGAAGTAGCCGTCCTCGTCCTGCCGCGCGCCGTCGCCCGTGAAGTAGACGTCGGGGCCGTAGCGCGAGAAGTACGTCGCGACGTAGCGCTCGTCGTCGCCCCACAGCGTCCGGAACATCCCGGGCCACGGCCGCTTGATCACGAGGTAGCCGCCCTGCCCGGGAGCGACCGGGTTCCCCTGCTCGTCCACGACCTCGGGCTTGATACCCGGGAAGGGGATCGTGGCCGATCCCGGCTTCGTCGTCACGACTCCCGGGAGCGGCGTGATCAGAATGCCGCCGTTCTCCGTCTGCCACCAGGTGTCGACGATCGGGCAGCGCCCCTGCCCGATCACGTTCGAGTACCAGAGCCACGCCTCGGGGTTGATCGGCTCGCCGACGGTTCCGAGGAGCCGAAGCGAGGAGAGGTCGTGCCGCCGCGGGTACTCCTCCCCTACCTTGACGAACGCCCGGATGAGGGTCGGGGCCGTGTAGTACGAGTTGACGCGGTAGCGCTCGACGATCTCCCAGTGGCGGTCCCAGTCGGGGTAGGCGGGGTCGCCCTCGTAGATGACTCCCGTCGTGCAGTTCGCGAGCGGCGCGTAGACGATGTAGCTGTGGCCGGTCACCCAGCCGATGTCGGCCGCGCACCACCAGATCGTGTCGTCGTGGATGTCGAAGATCCACTTGTGCGTCGTGCACACGTGGACGAGGTAGCCGCCGGTCGTGTGCTGGGCGGCCTTCGGCTTCGCCGTCGTGCCGGAGGTGTGGAGGAGGAAGAGGATGTCCTCGGCGTTCATGCGCTCCGGCTCGCACGTGTCCGGCTCACCGGCGACGAGGTCGTCCCACCAGACGTCGCGGCCGTCCTGCCACGGCACGGAGTCGCCCGTGCGCCGGTAGACGACGACGTGCTCGATCGACGGAGCCGTTGCCGCGGCGGCGCCGGCGTTTGCCTTGAGCGGCACCTTCACGCCCTTGCGCCAGCCCTCGTCCTGCGTGATCAGCACCTTCGCGCCGGTGTCACTCATCCGCTCGGCGAGGGACTCGGACGAGAAGCCGCCGAAGACGACGACGTGCGGGGCGCCGATTCGCGCGCAGGCGAGCATCGCGATCGGAAGCTCCGGGACCATACCCATATAGATGCCGACCCGGTCACCGCGGCGGATGCCCAGGCGCTTGAGGCCGTTCGCGAGCCGCGAGACCTCGCGGAGGAGCTCCTCGAACGTGAGGTCACGGGTCTCTCCCAGCGGCTCGCCGACCCAGTGGTAGGCGATCCTCGAGCCTCGGCCGGCCTCGACGTGGCGGTCGAGACAGTTGTAGGAGACGTTGAGGACGCCGTCGGCGAACCAGGTGCAGTGCGGCGGGTCCCACGCGAGGCCCTCCGCCGGCTCGTCGTACCAGGCCACGAGCTCCTTCGCGCGCCGCATCCAGAAGCCCTCGAAGTCCTCCTCCGCCTCGCGGTAGACGGCCTCGTCCTTCACGACCGCGCCGGCCCGGAACGACTCCGAGGGCGGAAAAGCTCGACGTTCGTCGAGAAGATTCTCGATTGC
>JBGPNP010000423.1:0-2572 GCA_041487575.1 Gaiellaceae bacterium
GCGTGCTCGAGCTCGCTCGCGAGCAAGTAGGCGGTGTAGCCGGAGATGTCGGCAAGGACGAGGCAGCCGCGCTCGGCGGCGGCGAGTCTCGATCCGGGCGCAGTCGCCTGCTCGGTCACGGCGACGACCCTAGCGTCTCCTCGGCGAGCAGCCCCGCGTCTCGCCCAGCCTCGCGGAGCGTGGTGCAGCCGCCTCAGCCAACGCGCAGCATCCCCTCGTCGGCGTAGACGCTCCTGAATGACGGCCGAGCCTCGACCCGCCTGGCGTGTGCCGCGAGGTGCTCGCCTCCGAACGTGAGCCCCGGGATCTCGTCGGCCCAGGCGTAGAGACCGGCGAGGAAGATGTCCGCGATCGTGCAGTGCTCGCCGAGCAGGTAGGGCCGATCGGCGAGCTCGGCGTCGAGGAAGCCCCCGAACCGCTCGAGGTCGTGGATCGCGCCCCGCTGGAGGCTGTCCACGGCCGCTGGATCCGCGACCATCTCCTCCGCCTTGAACCAGCGGTAGAACGCTGCCATGACGTTGTTCGTCACGTAGAGCATCCAGCGGTAGAGAAGCGCCCGGCCGGGCATGCCGGGGGCCGGAGCGAGGCCGCTCTCCGGATGGGCGTCCGCGACGTGTTGCAGGATCGCGGCGGTCTCGTAGAGGGCGATGCCCCCGTCTACGAGCGTCGGGACGGTGCCGTTCGGGTTGAGGTCCGCATACTCCGCAGGACTGACGCTCCCGTCTGCGGCGCGCTCGACCCGAATCACATGGTAGGGCTCACCGACCTCCTCGAGCAGGCACCGAACGATCGTGCCCGCCGTGTTGGGCCTCGTGTACAGATCGACCATCTCGCGCCTCCTCCTCGCCCTGCCTCCAGGCCGGCCATATTAGGCTGGGCAGCCGTCACATGTCGGAGCTTTCGTCGCCCAAGCTCGTCCTCGTCCTCAGCGAGAACTGGACGCTCGTGCCGCCGCGCGACCTCCGCGCGCTCGTTCGCTTCGCCGCCGAGGCCGAGGACGCCGGCTTCGACGGGGTGATGGTGAGCGAGCACGTCGTGCTCGGGCGAGGCTCGGACGCCGGTGGCGTCCCGTCGAACCCGCGGGAGTACGCGCTGCCCGGAAACCAGGATCCGGCCACGCCGTGGCCGAGCTCCCTGCTCCTCTTGAGCGCGATCGCCGCCGCGACCGTCCGGCTGCGTCTGATCGCCGGCGCGGTGATCGCGCCGCTTCGCCATCCGCTGCTCCTCGCGAAGGAGCTCGCCACGCTCGATCTCCTCGCCGAGGGCCGGCTCGTCGTCCAGCCGACGGTGAGCTGGCACCGGGCCGAGTACGAGGCGCTCGGGGTGCCGTTCGAGGCGCGCGGCGAGCTCCTCGACGAGCACCTGGCCGCGTGGGAGGCGCTCTGGCGGCAGACGCCGGCCTCGTTCGAGGGGAGTCGCTACAGCTTCGCCGAGGTCTACTTCGAGCCCAAGCCGTACCGCGCGGGCGGGCCGAGGCTCTGGTTCGGCGGCAGCTCGCTCCATGACCACCTCCTACAGCGGATCGTGCGCTACGGGCACGGGTTCAACCCGCTCGGGCGCGTCACGGAAGAGGATCTCGCGCGGCTGAGGGCGGCGATGACCGCGGCCGGCCGGGCCCCGGGCGACCTCGAGCTCGTCGGCGGGACGCGGGCGACGTTCCCGGACTCCGCAAGCGTGGCCGATCTCGGGCAGGCGCTCGAGTCGATCCCGGCCCAGCTCGCGCAGGGCTTCACGACCTTCTGCTTCAAGCCGTCGCAGTTCACCGACGACCCGACGCAGGTCGGCCCGCTCTGCCGCGAGGTCGTCGCCCGGGTCGCGCGTCTCGCGGGGTAGGCGGACCCGGCTCCGCCCTCGGAGAGAGGAACCGTGATCCCGGCGGAGTACATCTTCCTCGTGGTCAGGCGGCTCCTACGACGCGTGCAGCGCGAGCGCGCGACGAGCCTCGCGCGCCGGCGCACCGCCGCGGGACTCTGCTTCGAGTGCGGCCGCCCGGTCCCCGAAGGCCTTCTGCGCCTCGGCTCGCTGCGCTGCCACGACTGCGGAGGAGGGGCTCGGAGCCTGACGCCGGCCGACCTCACGGCCGCGGGCCTCGGCTAGAGAGCTCGGGCCGGCGTCGGGGCCGTCCCCGCTATCTCGCGGCGACGAGGACGGAGACCAGCATCCGGCCGTGCTCGCAGACGGGCGTGGGCGGGCGGAGGGGAACGACGAAGCTCGTGGCCGGGAGCAGCACGCGCACCCTGTACGCCCGGCGCTCGCACGTGCGACCGACCGGCTCTCCCACGCCCGGGACGTCCGGCGAGAACCGCGCCGTCGTCACCGCGCGGGCGCCGGGAGCGAGCACGACGCGGACCGCCGTGGCCACCCCGGGCTGCGCAGGGGCGACGTGCGTCGGCAGAGGCCGGCCTGCGCGATCGAGCAGGCGAAGGCCCGGCATGCCCGTTACGAAGCAGGGGCGCGCCGAGCGGTTCTGCAGCCGGAGGGCGTAGGAGATCTGGCCGGCGGCCCCGCTACCGGGGACGG
Organism: Gaiellaceae bacterium; assembly: GCA_041487575.1. Lineage (GTDB taxonomy): Bacteria > Actinomycetota > Thermoleophilia > Gaiellales > Gaiellaceae > JBGPNP01. Next base: position 2,521 of record JBGPNP010000423.1, read on the forward strand.
CCGCGAACACGCCGTCGAGCGTCCCGCGGCCGCATTCGGGCACGCTCGTCCC
>JBGPNP010000424.1:0-2558 GCA_041487575.1 Gaiellaceae bacterium
ACCCTGGTTCCGGCCACCGGGCCGACCGCGCAGCGCTGGGGCTCGGGCGTCAGGTTGGCGACGAGCACGTGCGTGCCGGCGTCGGTCCTCACGCCCAGGGCCTCGACGGCGAGCGGCCGCGACGAGCGCGTGGAAACGACGACCCCCCATCCGCGCCACTCCATGAAGTCGGCGAGCACGTGGTAGAGGGGGAAGGCTGCGCCCGGGCGTGATGGGAAGGCGTCAGGGACAGGCGAGCCGGCCTCCCGCTCGAGCACCCCGCGCCAGCCGGTCGTCTCGCAGTAGGTGAGCGAGGCGGCGCCTGCCTCGACTAGGTGCTTCAGGCTCGCGACCGTCCAGGCGGCGCCGAAGAGCGAGCACTGGCGCGGGTCGACCTGGAACGGGAGCGCGCCGCCGCCCGTGTCTCCGAACGGCCACGAGCGCGGCTTGATCGTGAGAGGCCCGACGACGATCGGCAGAGCGGCCGAGATGGCCCGCGCGGAGCGCACCGTATCGCCCTGCGCGGCCGGAGTCTCCCGAACGGAGGTGTCGTCGTCGGCATGGACGGTGGCGCAGATCGAGTACGCGACGGCGTCGAGCCCCTCGAGCTCCGGGCGGTGACGGTTGAGGTCGGTGAACCAGCCGTCCGTCCCGCCGGCGAAGGAAGCGCCGGCCGCCGCCGCCTGGAGGTGATCCCGTGCAAGCCGGACCCAGGGGGAGCCGGTTACAGCCTCGCCCTGCTTGAAGACGAGCACGCGGTCGATCTTGGCCTGGGCGAGCGGGAGTGCCGCCGCCAGCGCGTCGAGCTCGCTCCCGGGTTCGTCGCCGAGGAAGACGGCGAGCTCGAGGCCCGAGCCGGTCGCGATCGCGGCGCCGGCGGCGCGGTCGAGCTCGGCCCGCCAGCCCTCGTCGCCGAGCCGCAGGTCTGCCCGCAGGTGGTCGGGGCCGAGGGCGAGGAGGAGGTCGGTCTCGCGCTCGGAGAGACCTTCGCCGTGGCTCGCCATGCCGAGGCCGAGCGTGGGCAGGAGCGTCCGAGCCGGCTCGCCGAGCTCGATCCGCACGGGCCCGTCGTGCTCACCGGGCCCCACCCCGATTGCGCCAGACGCGGTCAGGCGCACCTTCTGCACGATGCGCTGCCCCGCCTTCGCCTCGTGCGGCCAGCCGAGCGTAAGCGGTGTCGAGTACGTCTTGAAGGACGCGTCCGTCCAGTTGCGCTGGTCCTCCATCTCGAACAGGTCGCCCTCGAACTCGAAGCTCGCACAGAGCCCGTCCGCCAGCTCGATCTCGAGGCCCGTGTAGGACGGGAAGAGCGGCCAGAGCTTGCCGTCCTCGAGGCGCTGGGGGCCGATCTCGTCGGGCAGGGCGCCTTCGAGCTCTCCGTCCGGCGTCCTGGCCCGGTACGGCCGCCCCGCGTTCTCGCGCGGGTGCAGGACGCAGAAGCCGATGCGGTTGTAGAGGAAGTCCGACTCGGCGACGCCGTCCATCGTGCACTCGAGCGAGCCATCGCGGCCGGAGAGCTCGCCTCGCCAGCGGAAGCGGAGGTCGCCGGCCTCGTGGAGCGCCTCGAAGCTGACGCGGAAGCCGCTGCTGTCCTGCTCCACCTCGAGGCCGCTGATCGCCGGCGGGATCGTGCCCCAGGCGGCGTCCCGGACCGCGACGAAGAGCCGGCGGACGACCTCCGTTCCGCCGAGCGCCAGATACCGCAGGTCGATGCCTTCCAGAGCGACCGTGAGAGCCCCGGCGCGCAGCGCCTGCGTCTCGGGCGGGGGTTCGTCTCTCCCGTACCAGAGTTGGAATCGGGACGGCTCGCGCACGGCGGCTAGTGATCATACAGTCCGCCTTATGACCGGTCACACGCCTCGCGCGGGGCCGCTCGTCGTCCTGGACGACGACCCCACGGGGACGCAGGCCGTCGCCGACACGCCCGTCCTGCTCGAGTGGGATGAGGCGCTCGTGAGGCAGACGGCGGCCGCGGGGCCGAAAGCGATCCACCTGCTCACGAATTCCCGCGCGTTTCCCCCCGAGCAGGCGCGCCAGATCGTAACCGGAGCGGCCGCGGCGGCCGTCGCGGCGCTCGGCCGGCCCCGGCTCGCCCTGCGCGGAGACAGCACGCTGCGCGCGCACCTGCTCGAGGAGTACCTCGCCGTCTGCGACGCAGGCTACGCGGGGAGCACGCCGCCGCTCCTGCTCGTTCCGGCCCTGCCGCACGCGGGACGGATCACCGTCGCGGGCGTCCACCTCCTGGAGCGCGACGGCGTGCGGACGCCGCTGCACGAGACGGAGTACGCGGCCGACCCGAGCTTCGCCTACCGCGACGCGCGCCTTCTCCAGTGGGCCGACGACCGCTCGGGCGGGTTCTTCGCCCGTGCGGCGGGCCGCGAGCTCCACCTGAGCCGCCTTCGCTCGGACGGGTCCGGCGCCGTGGCAAGGGCGTTGCTCGAGCTCGCCGGCGCGGGCCGTCCCGCCGTCTGCGCGCCGGACGCCGAGACGCTCGACGACCTACGCCTGATCGCCGAAGGCCTCCGGCTCGCGGAGTCGCAGGGCGCCCAGATCGTCGTCCGCTCCGCGCCGACCTTCGT
>JBGPNP010000425.1:0-2554 GCA_041487575.1 Gaiellaceae bacterium
CTTGCCGAGCGAGATGTAGCCGACGATCGGGTCGCCCGGCACGGGATGGCAGCACTTCGCGAGGCGCACGAGCACGTCCTCGACGCCGGGGACGCGGATACCGAAGTTCCCCGACGAGACCGCCTCCCGTGCTTTCGGCTTGAGCGGGAGCGCCTCCTCCTCCGCCACCTCCGTCGTCTTCAGCCGGTGGAGGACCTTGTTCACGACCTGGGAGACCTGGAGCTTTCCGGACCCGAGCGCGAGGTAGAAGTCCTCGGCCTTCTTGAAGCCCATCTCGCGAATGACCTGCGCAAGCAGGGCTGAGCCCGCGAGCTTGCGGTACGGGAGGTTGTGCTGCTTCAGCGCCGTCTCGAGCGAATCGCGGCCCTTCTGCTCCGTGTCCTCGCGCGTCTCGCGGCTGTACCACTGGCGGATCTTGTTGCGGGCGCGCGCGGACGCGACGATCGACACCCAGTCGCGCGAGGGGCCGCGGCCGGCCTGCTTCGAGGTCAGGATCTCGACGAAGTCGCCGCTCTTCAGGCGGTAGTGGAGCGGGACGATGCGCCCGTTCACCTTCGCTCCGACGGTTCGGTGGCCGACGTCTGTGTGCACGGAGTAGGCGAAGTCGATCGGCGTCGAGCCGGCCGGGAGGCTCTTCACCTCGCCCTTCGGCGTGAAGACGTAGGTCTCGTCGGCGAAGAGGTCGGTGCGGAAGGTGCGCATGAACTCGCCCGGGTCGGTCTCGTCCTGCTGCCAGTCCATGAGCTGCCTGAGCCAGGCGAGCCGCTCGGGGTCGTCCTTCCTCCCCCCGGCGCCCTTGTAGAGCCAGTGCGCGGCGATCCCGTACTCGGCCGTCTCGTGCATGTCGCGCGTCCGCACCTGGATCTCGAGCGGCTTTCCCTCCGCCCCGATCACCGTCGTGTGCAACGAGCGGTACATGTTGAACTTCGGCATCGCGATGTAGTCCTTGAAGCGACCGGGCATCGGCTTCCAGAGCGAGTGGACGACGCCGAGGACGCCGTAGCAGTCACGCTCGCCCTCCTTGCCCTCGTGCTGGACGATCACGCGCATCGCGGTCAGGTCGTAGATCTCGTTGAACTCCTTCCCGCGCTTGGCCATCTTGTCGTAGATGGAGTAGAAGTGCTTGGCGCGGCCGGAGATCTCGGCTGGGATGCCGAGCTTGTCGAGCTCGGCCTCGAGCAGTGCACCCGCCTCGCCCACGAACGACTCCCGGTCGGCGCGCCGCTGGTTCACCATCGCCTGCATCTCCGCGTACTTGCGCGGGTGGAGCGTCTGGAAGGCGAGGTCCTCGAGCTGCCACTTGATCGAGTGGATGCCGAGGCGGTGGGCGAGCGGGGCGTAGATCTCGAGCGTCTCGCGCGCCTTCTGCTGCTGCTTCTGCTTGCCGAGGTACTCGATCGTCCGCATGTTGTGCAGGCGGTCCGCAAGCTTGATGAGGATGACCCGGATGTCCTGGGCCATCGCGACGATCATCTTCCGGTAGTTCTCGACCTGCGCCTGCTCGCGGCTCGCGAACTGGATCCGGGTCAGCTTCGTGACCCCCTCGACGAGCTGCGCGATCTCCTCGCCGAACTCGGCCTTCACCTGGTCGATGACGGTGCCCGTGTCCTCGACGACGTCGTGGAGGAGCGCGGCGGCGATGGTCGCGTCGTCGAGGCGAAGCTCGGCGAGGATCTCGGCGACCCCGAGCGGGTGGTGGATGAAAGGCTCGCCGCTTCGCCGCTGCTGGCCCTCGTGCGCCTTGCAGGCGAACGTGAACGCACGCCTGACGAGCTCGCGGTCGACGCCCGGGTTGTACTCGGCGACGGACGCGAGCAGCGACTCGAGGAGCCCCTCGTAAGGCCTGGCCGCGCTTTCCTGCAGAACCTGCGTCATGGACTGATTCTAGCTCCGGCCCGACGGCCCGAAGCTAACCCCTTCGGGGCTCCGGTGCCGTAGCTCCCGGCACCTATGCAGCCTTCGCGAGCTCCGGCACGGCTCCCGCGAGGAGCGCGCGGAACGTCTCAGACTCGACGAGCGGGCGCCACCCGCCGGGCTCCTCGAGCAGCCCGAGCTCCTCGAAGACCGCCCTCGCCTCGGGGCTCCAGCCCTCCTCCCCGGCCTTCCACTCGGCGGCGAGCCGGCGGCGGAGCGCTTCGTACTCCTCGGGCGTCTCGAAGATCCGCTTGACGACGAGTTGCGGTGACACCGTTCCGTTCCAGCGGTTCGCGCCCAGCCGGAAGACGACGTCCCACTGGCCGTCGGGTCGCCGGAAGCGGTCGAGCTGCGGCCCGAGCCCGAACGCGATCGCCCCCGAGCGAACGCCGTTCGAGCGCACCGCCAGTCGCAGGTGCTTGCCTTCGCCGACGGCGTCGAGCTCGGAGAGCTCGCAGCCGACCGCGAGGAGCGTCACGCCCGGGTTCCCGAGCCCGAACGGGCCAAGGCGCTCGAGCTCCTCGCACAGCTCCAGCGTCAGCTCGCGGCCGTGAACGACGGCGTCGACCTCGATGATGGGCCGGAGATCGTCCTCCGAGAGGGCGTCGCCGGCGAGCGCGGCGAACGCGTCGGCGAAGGC
>JBGPNP010000426.1:0-2551 GCA_041487575.1 Gaiellaceae bacterium
CCGAAGGGGCTGACGAAGCGCATGACCGGCGCCGCCGCCGGCAGCGTCATCGGCGGCGTCGTCGGACGGGTGGCCGCGACGGCGGCGATGGGCGGCCACGAGGGCGCGCCGTCGTTCGGCACGATCGGGTATGTCGCCGTCACTGCGGACGAAGTCGCGATCGTGAGAGGCAAGGCCGGGCTGTTCAAGCCGAAGGTCGGGTCGGAAGTCGTCGCGCGCGTCGCGAGGAGCGAGGTCGCTTCGGCCGAGCTCGACCCGGGCGCGCTGAAGGCGGCCCTGAAGATCGAGTTCTCAGACAGCGGCTGGTGGGAGTTCGAGGTGCCGAAGGTGCACAGAAAGACGGCCGAGCAGGTCGTCCGTGCGCTCGGCGGCCGCGTCGGCTGAGCTCGAGGACTGTCAACCAGCTCTGAGCTCGGGCGGCCGGCCGCAGCAACGCGCGCCTGCCGGGCGCCACCCGCTCGGATGCTGTCTCTGATCGCCGTTTCCGCTTGCGGCGCGTCCGGCCTCGTGCCTACACTGCGCGGGCGATGCCGATCTACGAGTTCGTGTGCATGACCTGCGAGAGCCACTTCGACGAGCTCCTCCGGCTGGACGACCCGGATCCGGCCTGCCCCGACTGCGGGGCGACGAAGGTGGCGAAGCAGTTCTCCGTGTTCGCAGCTCACGGCACCGCCGAGCAGCCCAGCTTCGGCGGAGGTTCCGGAGGCGGCTGTTGCGGCGGAAGCTGTGGCTGCGGGCACTGACCGCGCGCCCTGGCCACCACCGGCTGCGCCGGCGGTTGACGCCGCCGGCGGCACGATGCTCTCCGGGCCCGTGCAGAGCGCTGTGCCCTCCGGCCTCGCACCGCCGGCGTCCCAGGACACGCGGAGCGAGCTGACCCGCCGGGACCTGCTGGCGGCCCACGCCGCCGAGACCTCAGCGTGCACGCGCTGCCGGCTCGCGCAGGGGCGGACGCAGGTCGTCTACGGCGTCGGCGACCCCGACGCGGACCTCATGTTCGTCGGCGAGGCGCCGGGCTTCCACGAGGACAAGCAGGGCTTCCCGTTCGTCGGCCAGGCCGGGAAGCTCCTCGACCGGCTGCTCGGCGAGATCGGGCTCTCCCGGGCGCAGGTCTACATCGCGAACGTCATCAAGTGCCGCCCGCCCGGGAACCGTGACCCCATGCCGGACGAGATCGAGGCCTGCGAGAGTCACCTCTTCCGCCAGATCGAGCTGATCGAGCCGAAGGTGATCGCGACGCTCGGGAACTTCGCCACGAAGCTCCTCTCCGGGAAGCCGCACGGGATCACGCGCGTGCACGGGACGCCGCAGCCGGCCGTCGTCGGGGGCCGGCCCGTGACTCTCTACCCGATCTACCACCCGGCGGCGGCGCTCTACACGCCGGCGATGCTCCGGATTCTCGAGGAGGACTTCGCCCGGCTGCCCGCGCTTCTCGGCGCCCCGGCGCCGGAGCCCGTCGCGGCCGTCCCCTTCCAGGCGCAGGTCGCGGAGCCGTTTCTCGTCGCGGCGGCGCCGGCGCAGGAGCAGCTCGGCCTCTTTTAGTGGCTCGCCCAGCGAACCACTAGATGGTCGAGCTCGAGTCCTCCTCGCCGGAGGAGACCGAGCGCGCCGCCGCGCGCCTCGCGGCGCGCCTCGTGCCCGGCGACGTCGTCACGGTCGCAGGCGAGCTGGGCACGGGCAAGACGACCTTCGTCCGCGGCGCAGCCCGCGCGCTCGGCGTTGCCACGCCCGTGACAAGCCCGACGTACACGATCGGCCACCGCTACGAGGGGCGCGTGACCGTCTCGCACCTCGACCTCTACCGGCTCACCTCCGTCTCGGAGGAGGAGTGGGGGAACCTCGAGCCCTACCTCGAGGACGCGGTGACCTTCGTCGAGTGGCCCGAGGCGGCTGCGGGGTTCTTGCCGGCGCCCCGGGCGGCGGTGCGTTTGCGGCACCTCGGGGGCGAACATAGACTGATCCAGGTCGAGGCTCCCGAAAAAGCCCTGGAAAACGCCCTCTCTGCACCGTGCTGATCCTCGCGTTCGACACGGCGACCGATGTCGCGACCTGCGCCCTTGTCCGCGACGGAGAGGTCCTCGGCGAGCGCGTGTCGCGGGCCGCGCGGGTGCTCCTCGACGCGGAAGAGCTCCTCTCCGCGGCGGGTTACGCGCCCGGCGACATCGACGCGCTCGCCGTCGGCACCGGTCCGGGGAGCTACACGGGCCTGCGCATCGGCCTCGTCACAGCCCGTGCGCTCGCGCTCTCCCTCGGCGTCCCGGTGGCGGGCATCTCGACCCTGGCCGCGCTCGCGGCCGGCTCGCCCGGCGCGGTTCCCGTGATCGACGCCCGCCGCAGCGAGCTCTTCACGCTCACGGACGGCACTCCGCGAGTCTGCCGGCCGGAGGAGCTCGGGGTCGAGCAGGGAGTCCGTTACGTCGGCGACGGGGCCGTTCGCTACCGCGCTGTCATCGAGGCCGCGGGCGGAGACGTCCCGGAAGACGCGAGCAGCCTGCACGTCCCGTGGGCACGCCAGCATGCGGCGCTCGCCCGCGACTTCGGCCCGGCCGAG
>JBGPNP010000427.1:0-2545 GCA_041487575.1 Gaiellaceae bacterium
GTCTACGTCGGCAACTTCGTCGGCTCGATCGCGACCGCCGGCCTCATGCTGCTGAGCAAGCAGTACACGTTCGGCCACGGCGCCGTCGGGACACAGGCGCTGGCGATCGCCGCCGCGAAGACGAACCTCGGCTTCGGCCAGGCGATCGCGCTGGGCATGTTCTGTAACGCGCTCGTCTGCCTCGCCGTCTGGCTCACCTACAGCGCCCGCACGACGACCGACCGGATCCTCGCGGTCATCCCGCCCATCGCCGCCTTCGTCGCCGCCGGCTTCGAGCATTCGGTCGCGAACATGTACTTCATCCCGATCGGCCTGCTCGTGAAGACGCAGCACGGCTGGCTCGCCGGGCAGGAAGGGCTCCCCGACCTCTCCGGCCTCACCTGGGGCTCCTTCGTCGCCGACAACCTCGTGCCCGTGACGATCGGGAACCTGATCGGCGGGGCGATCATGGTCGGGGCTCTCTACTGGTTCGTCTACCTGCGCCGGCGGCCGGCGTGACCTGCGGGAAACCCGCACGGAGATCAGCCCGAACCCCGATGACCGGCCGGCCCGAGGGCGCGACACTGGCGCCATGAAGACGGCTCTACGGTGTGACGCGAGCTGCGCCGGCTTCGAGGTGCTCTGTCCGGACGGACGCATCGGCGTCGTCGAAGCGGTGCTCGAAGGGCCCACAGGCGAGCCGGAGGAGCTCGCCGTCCGCGCCGGCCTCTTCAGTCGCCGGATCCTCTTCATCCCCGTCGAGGAGGTCGTCGAGGTCGATCCCGGCGCGCGGCGCGTGCTCCTCGACCGCCCGCCGCGGCTGACCGGCAGCGTCTCGCTCGACGAGTGGCTCCCGCGCACGGCAGCGTAGGGGTCGAGACCCTCCCGGTCCCCGCGAAGGGGCTTTCGAGCGAGGAAGCGCGCCGCCGCCTCGCGGAGTCCGGGCCGAACGCCCTCGTCGAGCCGAAGCGGCCGTCGCACGTCGGTCGCTTCGCGGCCAACCTCGTCCACCTCTTCGCCCTCCTCCTCTGGGCGGGAGCGGTGCTCGCGTGGGTCGGCGGGATGCCGCAGCTCTCGGCGGCGATCGTCGTCGTGATCCTCGTCAACGCCGTCTTCGCCTTCGTCCAGGAGTACCGCGCCGAGCGGGCTGTCGAGGCGCTCAAGCGCATGCTCCCGCAGACGGCCCGCGTCCGCCGCGACGGCGCCGCGGTGGAGATCCCGGCCGAGGAGCTCGTCCCCGGTGACGTCCTCCTCCTTTCCGCCGGCGACCGCATCTCGGCCGATGCCGACCTCGCCGCCTCGAACGAGCTCCGGATCGACGAGTCGACCCTCACCGGCGAGTCGTACCCGGTCGAGCCGGAGGAGCGCGTTCGCGCCGGCACCTACGTCGCGGCCGGCCTGGGCGAGGCCGTCGTCACGGCGACGGGCATGCGCACTGAGTTCGGCCGCATCGCCGAGCTGACCCAGCGCACCGAGCGCGAGCGGAGTCCCCTCGAGCGCGAGCTCGACCGCGTCACGCGCTTCGTCGCCGTCCTCTCCATCGGCATCGGCACCGCGTTCTTCCTCGTCGCCGGCACGCTGGGGATGAGCCTCCGCGACCGCTTCGTCTTCGCGATCGGCGTCATGGTCGCGAACGTCCCGGAGGGGCTCCTGCCGACGGTCACGCTCTCGCTCGCGCTGGCGACGCAGCGGATGGCGAAGCGAAACGCCCTCGTCCGCCGGCTCTCGTCCGTCGAGACGCTCGGCGAGACGACGGTCATCTGCACCGACAAGACGGGGACTCTGACCGCGAACGAGATGACCGTCCAGCGCCTCTGGACGCTCGGCGGCGCGCTCGACGTCGAGGGCGCCGGATACGAGCCTTTCGGGCGCTTCCTCCTCGATGGACGCGTCGTCGACCCGCGCCCGTACGCCGAGGTGCTCCGAGCCGCGCTCCTCTGCAACGACTCACGGCTCGTCGGAAGCCCGGAGGGCTGGCACGTCCTCGGCGACCCGACCGAGGGAGCTCTCGTCGTCCTGGCCGAGAAGGGCGGCCTGCGGCAGGAGCAGGAGGCGGCGCACTTCCCGCGCGTGGCCGAGATCCCGTTCGACTCGCGCCGCCGGCGTATGACGACCGTCCATCTCGCCGGCGAGGGGCGGGTCGTCTACGTCAAGGGCGCCACCGAGGAGATCGTCCTCCGCTCGACGCTCTCCCCGGGCGAGATGCGCCGCGTGCTCGCCGCGGCCGAGTAGATGGAGGGGAGCGCTCTCCGCGTCCTCGCGCTCGCGCGGCGGACGCTGCCCGCGGATTGCCCGCCCGAGGCGGACGCGCTCGAGCGGGAGCTCGAGTTCCTCGGCCTCGCCGGCATGCTCGACCCGCCGCACCCGGAGGTGCCCGACGCCGTCGCCCGCTGCCGCCGCGCCGGCATCCGCATCGTCATGGTCACCGGCGACTCGGGCCGCACCGCCGAGGCGATCGCCCGCCGGATCGGGCTCGTCGGCGACGCCGTCCACGTCATCGAGGGCAAGGAGCTAGCCCGGCTCGACGACGCAGAGCTACGCACGCGCCTCGCCGAGCGCGACGTCA
>JBGPNP010000428.1:0-2538 GCA_041487575.1 Gaiellaceae bacterium
CGACTGCACGGACGCCTGGTGCTCGCGGTCGTGCCGGAGCCCGCGCACGTCGAGGAGGATGTTGAGGACGCGGACGGCGAAGTACGGAGCGGCGAACCGGATCCCGCCGCCGCCGTACGCCTGGGGCAGGGCGATCGCCATGAGGAAGCTCCCGGCAGCGGCGGCGAGGAGCCCGGCGCGCACGACCGGGCTGCCGACGTCGATTGCGTTGGTCATCCAGGCGTATGCGGACCATGCCCACCACACCATCGCGAGGACGAGCGCCGAGCGGGCGAACCCGCCGGCGGTCGCGTCTCGGAGGACGAGGACCGTGACTTGTGTGATCGCAAAGACGAAGACGAGGTCGAAGAAGAGCTCGAGGTAAGGCGTACGGCGCTCTGCCACTTCCTCCGGCTCGTCAATGACCTGCGGCTCATCGATCACCTCCCCAGTAGACCACGCCGGCCCGCGGTAGCGCCTGCTGATTACGCTAGGCCCATGCGCCTTCGGCTGGCCGCGCTCCTACTGACCGGGACCGGCGTCGTCGCAGCCCTCGCCGCGGGCATTCTGCTCGGGCGCGGCAGCGAAGAGACCGCGCCCGCGGCGGCGGCGGCCACGTCCGGAGAAGAGCTGGGACCGCGCGCTCCGATCCTCGCCGGGGCCGCGCTCGACGGCGCCGAGGTCGGGCTCGACCGCTTCGCGGGGAAGCCGGTGATCGTCCACGTCTGGGCGTCCTGGTGCGTCCCGTGCGTCCAGGAAGCGCCTGCACTGGCCCGCTTCGAGGCGGAGCACCCCGGCGCCGCCGTCCTGGGGATCGCTTACGAGGATTCCCTCGCCGATGCACGCCGCTTCGCCGAGCGCTTCGCGTGGAGGCACCCGAGCATCCTCGATCCGGAGGGAGCGCTCGCGGCTCGGCTCGCGCTCCTCGACGTGCCGACGACCATCTTCCTCTCGGGCGACCACCGCGTCGTCTGGCGCGTCACCGGGCCGGTAGACCTCGCCCAGCTCGCGTCGGGCTACGCCCGCGCCGGCCGGTCGACGTGAGCAGCGGCCGGGCCGCGTAGAATCCGGACCGTGGGGCTCGTCGTCATTGCGATCGTCGTCATCGTCGTCCTGATCTTCGCCACGAACACGAAGCGCTGGCGGGCGATCGGGCAGGGCGTCAAGAAGAGCAAGCGCGACCTCGGCGAGGAGATCCGCTCGCTCGAGGACGAGCGGAAGCCGTGAAGCTGCTCGAGGGCGAAGAGCTCGTCTGGCAGGGCCGCCCCTCCTGGCGCTCGATGCTCGCCTTCTACCTCGAGTGGGGGTTCTTCGCCCTCCTCCCGGTGATCGTGGTTTCCGTCGCCAAGGGCGTCGGGAACGCCGACTGGCCGATCTGGATCGGCATCGTCCTCACGCTCGTCCTGGTCGCGATCGTCCTCGTCATCGGCTGGGTCAGGCGGCTCATGACGCTCTACACGGTCACGAGCCAGCGCCTCCTCATCCGCAGGGGCATCCTCTCCCGCAAGGAGCAGGCGGCGCACATCGACCGCGTCCAGAACGTCAGCACCACGCAGAACCTCCTCCAGCGCCTGCTCAGGGTCGGAAACGTCGATTTCGACACCGCCGGCAGCGCCGATTTCGACTTCCGCTTCGCGGGGGTGAGCGCCCCGCGCGACCTCCGCGAGATCATCGCCAAGGCGTACGGCGAGCGGCCGCGCGAGCCAGAGACCGAGAAGCCCGCCTAGGCGCCAGAGCTCGGGTCGTTCCCGTGCCGGGCGACGACGCGCACCGCCGTGCCGCCGCGGGCGTTAAACACGCCTTCGACCTCGCAGAAGACGGGCTCGCAGCTCGCCACGACCTCGTCGAGGACTTCGTTCACGGCGTCTTCCTGGAAGACCTCGCGCTGGCGGAAGCCGGTGAGGAAGTCACGGAGCGACTTCTGCTCGAGCAGGCGATCCGAGGCCACGTAGCGGATCGCGATCGTGGCGAAGTCCGGCGCGCCCATGAGCGGGCAGATGGACGTGTACTCGGGGAAGGTCAGCTCGACCCGGTACGGCCTGCCCGCATAGCGGTTCGGGATCGTCTCGATCACGGCCCAAGCCTACAAGCGCGCAGCGCGGTCGAAGGCCCGGAGCGAGGCCTCGACCTCGGCCGCGAGGAGCCCTTGCGCCACGAAGACGAGCCTCGAGCGGCGGTCTTCGTCAGGCCAGGCGTCGAGGTGCTCGGGCGGGTGAACGACGTGCTGGACGCCGTTCAGGAGCACGGGTCCCGGCCCGCCCACGTTGAGGAGCCCCTTCACGCGCAGGACATCCGCCCCGCGGCTCTGGAGCAGCATGGTCAGCCAGACGCCGAACGCCGTCCAGTCGAGCTCGTCCACGAGGAAGAGCGCGAACGCCTTCACGCCGCCGTGCTCCGCGCCGTCGTGAGAATGATTCTCGGTCTCGCCGGAGCCCGGCTCGGACGGCCCGCGCTCGGGCGGCTCGAACTCGCGCGGATCGCGCTCTACCCCTCCTAGGAGCAGGGCGGGATCGACGTCGCCGAACGAGATCTCTCGGATCTGGGCGAGCGGGTTGAGCC
>JBGPNP010000429.1:0-2534 GCA_041487575.1 Gaiellaceae bacterium
AGATCGAGGACGTCCACCTCGGCTGCGCGAACCAGGCGGGGGAGGACAACCGCAACGTCGCCCGCATGGCCGCACTCCTTGCCGGCTTGCCGCAGGAGGTCGCGGGCGTCACCCTGAACCGCCTCTGCGCCTCGGGCCTCTCGGCCGTCGTCTCGGCCTGCCACGCGATCCGCGCGGGCGAGGGCGACCTCTTCGTCGCCGGGGGCGTCGAGTCGATGAGCCGGGCGCCGCTCGTCATGGCGAAGCCGGAACGTGCCTTCCCGCGCGGGAGCCAGACCCTCTGGGACACGACCCTCGGCTGGCGCTTCCCGAATCCGCGTCTGGAGGCGATGTTCCCCCTCGAGTCGATGGGCGAGACCGGCGAAAACGTCGCCGAGCGCTTCGGCGTCTCGCGCGCCGACCAGGACGCCTTTGCTCTCGAAAGCCAGCGCCGGTGGGCGGCGGCTCAAGAATCGGGCCGCTTTGCCGACGAACTCGTCCCCGTCGGCGACTTCGACCGGGACGAGCATCCCCGGCCGGACACGAGCCTCGAGAAGCTCGCGGCACTCGAGCCCGCCTTCCGCGAGGGCGGCACCGTCACGGCCGGGAACGCGAGTGGGGTCAACGACGGCGCGGCGGCTCTTGTCGTTGCGAGCGCGGAGAAGGCCGCGAAGCTCGACGCGCGGCCGCTCGCGCGCTTCGTCGCCTCGGCAGTGGCCGGCGTCGATCCTCGGGTGATGGGGATTGGTCCGGTTCCCGCCGTGCGGAAGTGCCTCGCCCGCGCCGGTATCGGCACGAGCGAGCTAGACCTCGTCGAGCTGAACGAGGCCTTCGCCTCGCAGTCGCTCGTGGTCATACGCGAGCTGGGCCTCGACCCGGAGCGCGTGAACGTGAACGGCGGCGCGATCGCCATCGGCCATCCGCTCGGGATGAGCGGGGCTCGGCTCGTCGTCACGCTCCTGCACGAGCTGCGCCGCCGGGGCGGGCGCTACGGCCTCGCCACGCTCTGCGTCGGCGTCGGCCAGGGTCAGGCCGCGGTCTTCGAGGCCGTCGCGTAGCGGCTAGCGTCCACCTTCACGGCCATCGCCTTCGCGAGTACGGGCTCGTCAGCCACGGAACGGTGGTGAGCCGGTGTCGGCGCCGGCATCGGACGAAGCCGGCTAACCCGTACGGGTCGCATCGAGCTCGGCGAGGAGGGCGCGGGCCCTTCGTGCCGAGACGACGATGCCCTTGCGCTCGTACAGCTCGAGCGCCATCTCGACCGCTGCGACTGCCTCGTCGGGCCGGCCCGCGAGGCGGACGACCTCGGCGAGATCCATGAGGGCGTTCCCGTGGATCTCGAGCCAGTCGGTGACCTCGGCTAGATCGACGCCTTCACCGGCGAGAGCCTCTGCCTCCGCAAAGCGGCCCGAGCGTGCGAGCACCTTCGCCGCCACACCCCGCCACGTGATTTGGATGATCACGTCCTCGGTCGCAGCTGCCTCTCGCCCTCTGCGGGCGAGCTCGTCCGCTTCCTGATAGCGCCCCTGCGCGTAGAGCGCCTTGGCGAGAAAGCCGGCCACAGTTGACAGGTAGCTCTTCTCGCCCGCTGCCGCCAGGAACTCGTAGGCGGCCTTGAGATCTCGTTCTGCCGGAATCGGATCGTCTGCCAGGAGGTGCCTCCAGGCGCGGGTGATCGACATGGCCGCGGAGGTCACTCGCATGCCGAGGTCTTCGTGAATCGCCTGGGCTCGCGCGCTCAGCGCTGCCGCTTCCTCGAAGCGGCCCTGGGCCGCGTGCAGCTGACCCAGGAGCTCGAGGGCCGTGGCCTTGACCTTCGGCTCCGCTCGTGCCTCCGTCAGGATTTCCTCAATGCGGCGGAGGGCCTCTGTGACCGGGGCGGGGCCGTCGGCAATCGCGACGAGGAGAAGGAACAGGATCTCGCCTCGCTCGCGCGTATCGCCTGAGCGCTCGGCGTGGATCAGCGCGGGCTCGAGGGCTGCCTCCATGTCGGCGCTGCGACAGGCGAACAAGTGCACCGTGCCCAGAAGGCGCCAGGCGCTCGCGAGCGCTCGGTCGGCGCCGAGCTCCTCGAGCACCGGGATCGCCCGCTCCGCCTCGAGCCTCGCCTCCTCGCTCCTCCCCTCCGGATCCGTCATGAACTTGAGGTGCAGGTCGAGGATTTGCGCGTGCGACCGGAGCCCCCGGTCTCCCGCGTCGTGCGCTTCGTCGGTCACCTCGGCCAGAACCGTGCCGGCTTCGTCAAGCTTCCCGATGTCCATCAGGGCTTCAGCCAGCTCGAGGAGTAGCTCGAGCCGGGTCCGGTTACGCTCCGGAAGCAGGGCAGCAGCTCGCCCGAGGAGGTTGGCCGCGGCCGGCGAGTCCCCTCGATCCGAAGCCTTCCGACCCGCCGATGCGAGCCGCTCCGCCGCTCGGGTTGCGAGCTCGCGCGCTCGGTCGTCGGCCGGTGTCAGCTCGGTGCGGAAGTGGTAGGCCTGCTCGAGGTGATAGCCGATCATCTCCTCGACCTCGCTCGCCCGCTCCCCCCAGCGTGTGTCGACCCAGCCGGCGAAGCG
>JBGPNP010000430.1:0-2520 GCA_041487575.1 Gaiellaceae bacterium
ACCAGTGGGTCGTCTCCGCCGTCGACGCGGACGGGCAGACGAGCGGGATGACGCGGTCGTTCCTCGTGGACAACGCGCTCGGGTCGCTCCAGTTCTCCAAGCGGATCTTCCGGCTGAAGCCGAAGCTCGGCGGCAAGTTCGAGCTCTCGTTCCAGCTCGCCGCGCCGGCCTGGCTCGTCGCCACGGTCGTGGACCCGTTCGGCAAGGTCGTCCGCAAGCTCCACGCGCACCACGAGGAACCGGGCTCGTTCACGTTCCTCTGGGACGGCAAGGACGCGCGCAAGCGCGTCGTCAAGAGCGGGAAGTACACCGTTCGGGTCGCGGCCGCGAACGAGATCGGCGTGGCGACGCTCGAGCGGAAGATCGCGGTTCGGGTCAAGCCGCAGAAGGCTTAGTGGCTCGTCCAGCAACGTTCGCCGGTTACTGGCCCGCGATGAGACGTCGCCATGCGTCGTCCTCGGTCGCGCCCATGCTCACCAGCATGGGCGCTCCCTGCGTCCTAGCCTGGCTTGCTCCTCGCGACCCAGAATTCCAGCAACGTCACTGGACGAGCCACAGTCGGTAGGCTCGCGAGATGACCGGCTCGATCACACGCTGGATCGGGGACTACGGGCTTTACGCCGTCTTCCTCCTCATGCTCCTCGACGCGGTCTTTCCGGCCGCGAGCGAGGTCGTCATGGTCTACGGAGGCGCGCTTGCCGCCGGGGCCTTCGCCGGCACGGGGGTGAAGCTCTTCGGGACGGAGGTCCACTCGACGGCCGCCGGCTTCCTCGTCGTCGCCGCCGGCGGGACGATCGGCTACACGATCGGCTCGGTCGCCGGCTGGGCGATCGGGCTCTACGGAGGGCGGCCGTTCCTCGAACGGCACGGGCGCTGGCTCCACCTGGGGCCTGACCGCCTGGAACGGGCCGAGGCCTGGTTCGCCCGCTACGGGAACGCGGCGGTCTTCCTCGGACGCGTTCTGCCGATCGTGCGCTCGTTCGTCTCGATCCCGGCCGGCGTGCTCGAGTTTCCCCTGGTGCGCTACACGGCCCTCACGTTCGCCGGCTCGACCCTCTGGTGCCTCGCGCTTGCCGGCGCCGGCGTGGGCGTCGGCGAGAGCTGGCAGCGCTTCCACCACGACTTCCGCTACGCGGACATCGCGGCCGTCGTTCTCGTCGGCGCGGGCGCTCTCTGGCTCGCGGCCCGCGCTTGGCGCAAGCGGCGCGCGGTGGTGCCCGACCGCGCTGGGTGAGCTCTCGCGGCTTCACCGTCCGGGAGTTGTCGCGTCCGGACCGAGCCTGGGTCGTCCGCCTGCTCACGGAGCGCTGGGGGGCGAAGGAGATCGTCTCCCGGGGGCGGCTTCGCGACGCCTCCGGGCTTCCCGGCTTCGGCGCCTTCGACGGTCGCCGCCGATCGGCCTCGTGACCTACTCGGTCGAGGGCGACTCGTGCGAGCTCGTCACGCTCGACAGCCTCGCCGAAGGGGCAGGCGTCGGCTCGGCGCTCCTCGAAGCATCGGTGGAGGCGGCGCGGGCCGGGGGCTGCCGGCGCCTGTGGCTGATCACGACGAACGACAACCTTCCCGCTCTCCGCTTCTACCAGAAGTGGGGGTTCCGGCTCGTGGCCGTCCACCGGGACGCGCTCGCGGAGTCTCGCCGGCTCAAGCCCTCGATCCCGCTGGTCGGCCGCGAGGGGATCTCGCTTCGGGACGAGCTCGAGCTCTTGCTCAGCGGTTGACCCAGCTCATGTCGGCGTAGCGGTCTCCGGCGACCCCCTCGCGGGGGACGGCGTCCTCGAGCTGTGCAAGCTCCGACGGCGAGAGCTCCATCGTCCCTGCGGCGACGTTCTCCTCGAGGTAGGCCCGGCGTTTCGTCCCGGGGATCGGCACCACGTCGGGGCCCTGGGCGAGCACCCAGGCGAGCGCGAGCTGCGCGGGCGACGAGCTCGCGGTTGCAGGCGAGGTTCTCCGCCTGGAAGCGCGGGATCTTGCGGCGGAAGTCGTCAGGATCGAGGGCCTCGGGGCTCTCGATCGTGCCGGTCAGGAAGCCGCGGCCGAGCGGGCTGTAGGCGACGAGCCCGATGCCGAGCTCGCGCAGGGTCGGGAGCACGGCGTCTTCGAGCTCGCGGCTCCAGAGCGAGTACTCGCTCTGGACGGCCGAGATCGGGTGGACGGCGTGGGCCCGGCGGATCGTCTCCGGCCTCGCCTCCGAGAGCCCGATGTAGCGCGTCTTTCCCTCGCGGACGAGCTCGGCCATCGCGCCCACGGTCTCCTCGATCGGCACCTCGAGGTCGACCCGGTGCTGGTAATAGAGGTCGACGTGGTCGACACCGAGGCGGCGAAGCGAGTCCTCGCACGCCTGCCGGACGTACTCGGGGCGGCCGTTGATGCCGAGGAAGCGGCCATCGGGCTCGCGCACGTTGCCGAACTTGGTGGCCAGCACCACCGCGTCGCGGCGGCCCTTGAGCGCCTTGCCCACCAGTTCCTCGTTGCGGCCGATGCCATAGATATCGGCGGTGTCGAGGAAGTTGATGCCGAGGT